>CACXGG010000151.1 GCA_902767145.1 Oscillospiraceae bacterium
AAGAGACGTCTTATGCTACTGGGACTTCTCATAGACCTGGGTATCCTTGCAGTCACTAAATATACAGACTTCGTAATAGAGAACATAAATGCCTTCCTGGAATCCAAGGATGCCATCCAGGCGGTGGATATCATAGTCCCCATGGGTATCTCTTTTTATACCTTCCAGACGGTAAGCTACATCATCGACTGCTCCAGGGGCACGGTAAAAGCGGAAAAGAATCCGTTTAAAGTGCTCCTGTTCACATCTTTTTTCCCCCAGCTGGTACAGGGCCCCATCAGCAGATGGAAGGACCTGTCGGCTACGCTCTTTGAGGGCGCGCCCTTTAATTTCGAAAACTTCTCCCACGGTCTTATGAGGATCATGTGGGGTTACTTTAAAAAGCTGATCGTGGCGGACCGCATCATCGTGGCAGTGAACATCCTTATAAAGAACCCGGAGAGATATACGGGAGCATATGTCTTCTGTGCCATGATGTTCTACGCTTTTGAACTCTACTGCGACTTCACGGGCGGCATCGACATCACCATCGGTATCGCAAAATGCCTGGGCATAACGGTCAAAGAGAACTTCGACCTGCCTTACTTCTCCAAGAACATAAAGGAATACTGGAACCGCTGGCACATCACCATGGGTACCTGGTTCACCGACTATATCTTCTATCCTCTGTCAGTAAGCCCGAAGATGCTGAACCTTTCCAAGTGGTCCAGAAAGCATCTGGGAAATGAGCTGGGAAAAAGGGTCAGCGTCTACATATCCTGCTTCCTGGTATGGCTGGCTACAGGTATCTGGCACGGACCAGCCTGGAACTTCGTTGTCTGGGGACTTCTGAACTTTGTTGTGATCATGGTGTCCCAGGAGCTGGAGCCTTTGTATTCAAAGTTTCACGGGAAGTTCCATCTCAAGGGCAAGGCCGGATATTCCGTATTTGAGATCATAAGGACCATCCTTCTCATGAGCATGATAAGGATGCTGGACTGCTACAGAAATGTTCCCCTGACCTTTAAGATGCTGGGGACAATGTTTACGAAGTTCAGGTTCAGGACATTTACAGACGGAAGCCTTCTTGACCTGGGACTTGAGAGAGCGGATTATGTGATCCTCCTGGCGGGGCTCATCGTCGTCTTCTCTGTCAGCCTTTACAAGGCCGGGACAAAGAAGGATATAAAGGCTGTCCTTTATGAGAAGTATCCCCTGTGGTGCGTTTCCATGATGGTGATGTTCCTGGCAGTTGTTGTTTTCGGAGCATATGGCAAGGGTTACGACAGTACCCAGTTTATATATAACCAGTTCTAAGGAGAAGATATGAAGCTTAGGATAAGACACAGAGCATTGATGCTCCTTATAACACTTCTTGTAACGGCTATTCTCATGTGGCTCTTACAGTGTCTTCTTGTCCCAAAATACCAGAAGGGAATAGTCGAGGGCGGCATGATGGCCGAGTATTACGACGATCTGGATGTGCCCCATGAAGTCATCTTCCTGGGTGACTGCGAAGTCTATGAGGATATTTCCACGGTGGAGCTCTACAGGGAGTACGGCATCTCCAGCTATATAAGGGGAAGCGCCCAGCAGCTCCTGTGGCAATCCTACTATATCCTGGAGGATACCCTTCAGTATGAGACTCCAAAGGTCGTAGTCTTTAATGTCTATGCCCTGGCTTATAACGAGCCCCAGAGCGATTCCTACAACCACATGACCCTGGACGGCATGAGATGGTCGAAGATCAAGTGGGATGCCATTAATGCTTCCATGACTGAAGAAGAGAGCATGACGGATTATCTCTTCCCGCTTCTTTACTACCATTCAAGATGGAGCGATCTGGGACAGTCGGACTATGAGCATATGTTCAGCCGGGATCCTGTTACTGTTAACGGTTATTACTTAAGATCAGATGTATATCCCCAGGGTGAGTTCCCGGAGCCTAAGATGCTGGCGGACCCTAACATCGGAAAGAATGCCATGCTGTGGCTGGGAAAGATCGCGGACCTCTGTGAGGAGAACGGGATAGATCTTGTGCTGGTAAAGGCTCCCACTGAGTATCCCCACTGGTATGAGGAGTGGGATGAGCAGGTCAGTTCCTTTGCGGAAGGAAGGGGTATCCCCTACACAAACTATATAGGCCTTCAGGAGGAGATCGGCCTTGATATGAGTACCGATACCTACGACGGCGGACTTCACCTGAACGTTTACGGTGCTGAGAAGTATGCAGACACTCTGGGACAGTTCCTTACGGAGAATTATGATCTCACTGATTACAGGACTGTTCCGCAGATCGCATCTTTGTGGGATAATAAGGCGGCACTCTATGACGAGATCATAGACCTGCAGCAGCAGGAGATAGAAGAATACGGTCATGTGGTCAGCTGGGGCGTAAATGCCATCGACTCTTGACCCGGCAGGGAGAATAATATGAAGAAGATAAAGATATTAGGTATAACAGTTTTATGTGCGGCAGTAATGTCCTTAGGAGCATGTTCATCAGGAGATGAGGATACTGCTCCCGAGGTGCTCTCCGGCGGAGAGACAAAGGCTGTATCAGACGACGGCCAGGCAGCAGGCGGGGGATCGGAAGTCACAGGATCCTACCATCTCGTATACAGGGATGTGGAGCTTGCACCCGGTGCCGAGGCAGATCCTGCCATCACATCTCTTGGAGATGACTATTCCTATTTCGAATCACCCTCCTGTGCATATCAGGGAATGGATAAGGTGTATACATATGATTCCATCATCATCAGGACATATACCATGGATGAGGTGGACTACATAAACAGCATCGAGATCAAGGACGATACAGTGGAGACCCCTGAGGGCATCTATATCGGCTGCACCTCCGATCAGGTCACGGAAGCTTACGGCGACTCAGGATCTGACACCCTCATCTATGTGGACGGGGATATCCAGCTGTCATTTATCACTGACGGAAGCGGGAACGTAACCGGCATTTCTTACGATGTCGTCTCTGAATAAACGAGAATAACGGCGATTTCAAGAGCTCTTTGTCGGATCTTAAAGTTTTTTCAAGAAAATGCTTGACTTGTCATCAAATGGCAAGTATTATACTTGAGCGTTTAAAGATGCTTATATAAAAGAAATCAAGGAGTGAAAGTCTATGAAGACATTTGTTGCAACACCTGCAAACATTGAAAGAAAATGGCTCGTGATCGACGCTTCCGGAAAGACACTCGGCCGTCTCGCTACTGAGGTTGCCAAGCTTCTGAGAGGAAAGCACAAGCCCACATATACACCTTTCGCAGATACAGGTGATTATGTTATCGTTATCAACGCTTCCAAGATGGTCCTTACAGGAAAGAAGCTTGATCAGAAGATGTACCGTCACCATTCCGGTTATGCCGGCGGACTTAAGGAGATCGATTACAGGACTCTTATGAGCAAGAACCCTGAGAAGGCTCTTGAGCTTGCTGTTAAGGGCATGCTTCCCAAGAACTCTCTTGGTCGTCAGATGTTTAAGAAACTTCATGTATACGCTGGAGCTGAGCACAATCAGCAGGCTCAGAAGCCCGAAGAGTATACATTCGAGCAGTAATCGGGAGGAGAATGCAATATGGCTACAAAGAAAGCTAACAAAGTATATTTTTACGGTACAGGCCGTCGTAAGAATGCCGTTGCTTGCGTTCGTCTTGTTCCCGGAACAGGAAAGATCTCTATCAACGGAAAGGACATCGACGAGTATTTCGGACTTGATACACTCAAGCTCATCGTTCGTCAGCCCCTGGTTGCTACAGAGACAGAAGGCAAGTTCGATGTAATCGCTAAGGCTATCGGAGGCGGTATCTCCGGTCAGGCCGGCGCTATCCGTCACGGAATCGCAAGAGCACTTGTTGAGGCAGATGCTGATGCATACAAGGCTACACTTAAGACTTCCGGCTTCCTTACAAGAGACGCCCGTATGAAGGAGCGTAAGAAGCCCGGTCTCAAGAAAGCACGTAAGGCTTCACAGTTCTCCAAGAGATGATCTCAGGATCTTATCTTTGCACTTCAAAGGAGCTGTCTTCGGACGGCTCCTTTTTTATTCTCCGAAATAGCATCTTATTAATGGTGAAATGGACTTAATTCGGAGAATTTAAAAAGGTATTCTCCGAATTAGGGCTGTATAGAGACATTTAAGAGGCCGGTTCGGAGAATTCCGTGAGCCGGGAAAGGGACGGTGGCGGCATCTTCCTTGATTTCTGTGTTATACTGTCAACCGATATGCGAAAAGTAATAAATGCACATTGCCATATATATCCTGCCAAGGTGGCAGAGAGAGCCGTTGAAGGAATAAAGGCCTTCTACGGACTTGAGGGCCTTACTTCAAACGGGATGACGGACGATCTTATTAGAGACGGGGAGAAAGTGGGGACTGTCCACTACCTCGTCCATTCCGTGGCAACGACTCCTCTTCAGATAAGATCCATAAATGAGTTTATCGCATCAGAAGTCAGGTCCCATGAGGGACTCTTCACGGGCTTCGGAACGCTCCATCCCTCCTCATCTGACATCCGCGCAGACCTTCAGCATCTCATATCCCTCGGCCTTAAGGGCGTTAAGCTCCATCCTGACTTCCAGCAGTTCTCCATGGATGGAAAAAAGGCGGAGAAGCTGGGTGAGGAGATAGCTGCGGCGGGACTTCCCATCCTGGTACATACGGGCGATCCCAGATATTCCTATTCCAACCCGCCCCAGATGAAGGTGTTCCTGGAGAAATTTCCTGAGATCACGGTGATAGCTGCGCATCTTGGAGGTTGGAGCGTCTGGGACGAGGCTGAAAGGCTCCTTTCTGATATCCCGGGTCTTTACTTTGACTGCTGCTCCTGCCTTGGGTTTATGGAACCATCCCGCATGAGAGACCTGATAAGGTCCTATGGCGCTGAACGCATCATGTGGGGAACGGATTATCCCATGTGGGACAGCGATAAGGAGATGGAAAAGTTTTTGGCTTTAGGACTTACAAATGAGGAAGAAGAGCTTATACTTTATAAAAATGCGGCTAAGCTTTTGGGAGTAACAGAGTGAGAAAAGAATTTGAGACCACATCCCCTGAACAGACGGAAGAGCTGGGGAGAAAGATAGGAGCCGTACTTAAGCCTGGGGATGTCATATCCCTGGACGGTGATCTGGGTGCCGGAAAGACGGTCATCACCAGAGGTATCTGTGCCGGCATGGGCCTGGATCCTTCCGATGTCCAAAGTCCCACTTTTACCATCGTCAACGAATATGAGGGAGAGGTACCCCTTTTCCATTTCGATACATACAGGCTGTCGGGAGAAGATGATTTCCTGGCATCAGGCCTTGATGAGTATTTCTACAGAGACGGAGTCTGCGTCATTGAATGGGGATCCGTCATCGACGGACTTCTTCCCGAGGATGCCATAAGGATCGGGATCTTCGGAAGCGGAAGCGAGAGGAAGATCGTCATCGATTCGAAGGAGGAACTCATATGATAGTCCTTGTCTGCGATACTTCGAATTCAACATGCTGTGCCGGCCTTTATGAGGACGGAAAGGAGCTCGCCTATGAGCTCAGCATGGAAAAGAAGACACACTCCGAGACATTTATGCCCCTGGTGGACCGTGTCATGGAAAGAGCCGGAAAGACATATAAGGATATAGATGTCATCGCATCCACGGTTGGTCCCGGATCCTTTACCGGGATAAGGATCGGCCTTTCTGCCGTAAAGGGCATCGCCTATGCCATAGGAAAGCCCTGTATCTCTGTATCCTCCACGGATGCCCTGGCAAGAAGTGTTACTCCCGATGATCATGAGGGGCTTATCGTGATACCTTCTTTTGATGCCAGGAATAAAAGAGTCTTTGCCAGTGCCATAGACTGGGAGAGCAAGACTTATATCATCCCTGAGGATGCATATGATTCATCTGAATTCGTATCTAAGCTGGAAGGATATAAGGACAGGAAGATCATCGTCGTTGGTGACGGAGCTCCTGTTTTTGAGGAGGCAATGGGTGGAGCATTTGATTCTGAATTTGCTCCCGGTGCAGTGATCACTCCCAAGGGGATCTATGAGGCATCTGTAGGTAAGAAGACCATCAGTGCTGCGGAACTCACTGCTTCCTACTGTGCCGTAAGTTCAGCCCAGAGGCTCAGGAAATGATAAGGAAAGCATATA
>CACXGG010000152.1 GCA_902767145.1 Oscillospiraceae bacterium
CTACGGAATGGCCCTTATATTCCTGGTGTTCCTTTATAATTCACCTGCGGGACTTGTTTTCTACTGGACCCTGAACAACCTGTTCTCACTGGTGAAGAACATCTTCTATAAACTTAAGAACCCTAAACTTGTACTGTCTGTCATGGCGGCCATGGCAGGTATCGCAGTTGCCATCTTTACACTTGTCAGGAGGGGGGATCTTTACGGACACAGGATCATAATGCTCCTTATCTTTGCCGTGCTCCTTCTTATACCCATGGCGGTATATCTTCTCAAGGAGCGCATCAGCATTGGCGGCGGACTTAAGGATGTAGTCCCCGATAAGAAGGTATTCTTTTTCGGATGTACATATATCACTGCGCTTACGGGTCTTCTTATACCTTCGGCGCTCCTGGCATCCTCCCCCACGGAATTCGTCACACAGTATCTCTTCTTCAGCCCCAATCACTATCTGTGGTTCTCGGCCCTTACTGCCGTGGGACTTTTCATGGTGTGGTTCGGATTCTTCTATATCCTTGCAAATAACACGGGAAAGCACATTATGGGCATCATCGCCTTCTGCCTGGCAGGTGTCTTTACCCTTGACTATATGTTCTTCGGAACAAAGCTTGGAAGCGTATCAAACAACCTTCAGTTCGAGGTAAAGCCTGAATATTCAGCTAAGGTACAGATGCTCAATCTCCTTCTCATAGCAGTGGTGGCAGTTGCATTTGTGGTGGTGTTCAGGTTCTGGAAGAAGGCAGTCCCCATGATCCTTCTTACGGCATCCCTGGCCATCGTTGGAATGTCAGTGGTGAACATCAATAAGATCACCAGGGGATACAGAAATGTCGATTATTATGTACAGGAGACAGATCCCGTTATCCCCCTGAGCCGCGAAGGCAGGAATGTTATCGTGCTTATGCTGGATCGAGGACTGGGTACCCTGATGCCCTATCTCATGGCTGAGGATCCCGACCTGGCAAGGCAGTTCGACGGCTTCACATATTATCCCAATACAGTGTCCACAGGTATAAGGACCAATTTCGGTATGCCGGCACTTACGGGAGGATATGAATATACAGCTGCCGCCCTTAACGAGAGGGATGACATGCTCCTCAAGGACAAGACTGATGAGGCACTTCTCGTAATGCCTGTCCTTTTCTATGAGAACGGATTTGATATCACGGTATGCCAGCCCACGCTGGCAGGTTATTCCTGGGATCCCGATCTTTCCATCTATGATGATTATCCTGATTTCAACCTCTATCTCACCAAGGGTTACTTTAATGAGAATAATGAACTTATCAGCGGTGAGGAGAAGGCCCTGAAGGAGAGAAATCTCTTCCTTTACAGCATCTTCAAGGTTGCACCCTGTCTTATCCAGGGAACAGTCTATAACGAAGGCCTTTATAACGATGCCGACCTCAATGCCGGGATAATGCACGTTGCTTCAGACGGAACAGAGATCTCAGTTATGCAGGCCACCAGCGGCATGTATGAGGCATCCGGTATCAATAATGATTTCATGGATGAATATACAGTCCTTACGAACCTCTCCAATATGACCTCCATATCCGACGGCTCTGAGGACAACTATCTCTTTATGACAAATGATGCCACCCATGAGCCCACTATCCTTCAGCAGCCCGGATATACCCCCGAGCTCAATGTGGACAATTCCGCATATGCCGGACAGACTTATGAGGTCGACGGTGTGACACTTCATATGGATGACGTGAACCAGGTGGAGCACTATCACATCAATATGGCTACAATGATGCTCCTGGGCGACTGGTTCGATTACTTAAGGGAAGAGGGCGTCTATGACAACACCAGGATCATAATCGTGGGAGACCACGGAAGGGATGTCCATCAGATCGACGGCCTGGATATCGGTTCAGTAGGTATCGATGCCGAATTCTGTAATCCCATCCTCCTGGTAAAGGATTTCGATGCCGAAGGATTTGTCACTGATGATACCTTCATGACAAATGCCGACGTGCCCACCCTGGCCTTCTCAGGGATAGTGGAGGATCCTGTAAATCCCTTCACCGGAAATCCCATAAACAGCGATCCGAAGGACGAGGGACCCATCGAGGTCATCTTCTCTGACAAATACGATATAGATGTTAACAACGGATACACCTTTATGCCGGGAGACTGGTATAGTGTACACGACGATATATATGATGAAAATAACTGGGAATCACTGGGGAATTATTAAGATATGTCTTTTTTAACTGCACTTTACACATTGCTCATAAGACCGCTTGAGCTCTTATTCGAGATAATATTCTGTATGGCTAACAGGATAGTCCATCATCCTGGCCTTGCCATCATCGCATTGAGCCTTTCCATGAACTTCCTGGTACTGCCTCTTTACAAGAGGGCGGACGCCATGCAGGAAGAAGAGAGGAAGACCGAGGAGAAGATCGGTCCCTGGCAGGAGCGGATAAAGAAGACCTTCAAGGGCGACGAGCGCTTCATGATGCTCCAGGCTTTCTACCGCGAAAATAACTACAAGCCCACGGACGCCCTCAAGGGATCCCTTTCCCTTATGCTGGAGATACCTTTCTTCATCGCAGCCTACAGGATGCTGTCATCACTTAAGCTCCTGCAGGGAGTAAAGTTCGGACCTATCTCCGACCTGGGTGCCCCGGACCACATGATC
>CACXGG010000153.1 GCA_902767145.1 Oscillospiraceae bacterium
CCTGACATAAAATTAGTGAGGTGCCATTTTATGTTGACATTTTGTTGACATTGAAATTGAAAATGCCCTATTTTAGGGCATTTCCAGCGTTTTGCAATTATTCGAGTTCGATGGTGGCCGGGGGCTTTCCTGTGCAGTCGTAAAGGACTCTGTTTATGCCCTTGACCTCATTGACGATCCTGGAGGAGACTCTTCCGATGAGGCTCCAGGGAAGCTCTGCAAATTCTGCAGTCATGAAGTCTGTGGTGGTGACAGCCCTGATGACACATGCGTAGTCGTATGTTCTCTCGTCACCCATGCATCCTACGGATCTCATGTTGGTAAGAGCGGCAAAATACTGGTTGGCATTTCTGTCGAATCCCGCCTTTGCCATCTCCTGACGGAAGATGTAGTCTGCATCCTGGACGAGCTTTACCTTCTTCTCTGTTACTTCACCGATGATGCGGATAGCAAGACCGGGGCCGGGGAAGGGCTGACGGAATACGAGGTTCTCGGGGATACCGAGCTCGAGTCCTGCTTTTCTGACCTCATCCTTGAAGAGAAGTCTCAAGGGCTCGATGATCTCCTTGAAGTCTACACAGTCGGGAAGGCCGCCTACATTGTGATGGCTCTTTATGACTGCGCTCTTTCCGAGACCGGATTCGATAACGTCGGGATAGATGGTTCCCTGTACGAGGAAATCAACTGCACCGATCTTCTTGGCTTCCTCCTCGAAGACACGGATGAACTCCTCACCGATGATCTTTCTCTTCTTCTCAGGCTCTTCCACGCCTGCGAGCTTATCGTAGAAACGCTGCTGTGCGTTTACTCTTACAAAGTTAAGATCGTAGGGGCCTTCGGGACCGAAGACTGCCTCTACCTCGTCGCCCTCGTTCTTCCTGAGAAGACCGTGGTCTACGAAAACACAGGTAAGCTGCTTACCTACTGCCTTGGAAAGAAGGACAGCGGCAACGGAGGAATCCACTCCGCCGGAAAGGGCACAGAGCACCTTGCCGTTTCCTACCTTTTCCCTTATCTCCTTTATGGATCTCTCAACAAAGGAATCCATCTTCCAGTCGCACTTACACTTACATGCGCGCTTCAGGAAGTTCTCGAGGATCTTGTTTCCCTCTACCGTGTGGGATACTTCCGGATGGAACTGTACGCAGTAGAGCTTCTTCTCTTCGTTCTGTGCTGCGGCAACGGGGCATACGCCTGTGGTGGCCGTTACTGTAAAACCGGGAGCTGCCTCTGCGATATAGACTGTGTGGCTCATCCAGCAGACTGTCTTTTCGGATACGTGTCTGAAAAGCGTAGTGCTGTTGTCCACATCGACTTCTGTGTGGCCGTATTCTCTGACGGGAGCCTTGGCTACCTTACCTCCCAGGAGGTAGTTCATGAGCTGGGCACCGTAGCAGATACCGAGGACAGGGATGCCGAGATCGAAGAGCTCCTTGTCGCACTTGGGAGCGTCCTCGTCGGTAACCGTACTGGGGCCGCCGGTGAAGATAATGCCCGTGGGGTTCATCTCCTTTATCTTTTCGATGGGCATATTGTAGGGATGGACCTCACAATATACGTTGAGCTCTCTTACTCTCCTGGCGATCAGCTGGTTGTACTGCCCGCCGAAATCAAGGATGAGGATCATTTCTTTTTCCATTTTTATCTCCTTCTTATGACGCGAACATAGCGGAATACATATCATGTTCCTCCTGGGTGATCCTTCCATCCTCAAGGAGAAGGTCGAAGGCCATGGATACATACTGCTGCATATCTTCGTCACTTACTTCAAAAGCGGAATTGATGTCCTCTCCGCCTGTGAAGCTCTCGCTTACGTTATCACTGGTAAGATACAGATCACCATTCTCGTCCTCCATGACATAGTATGTGGTCTCTGTTGCTTTCGTTCCCTCGACATCATCGATGTGGTCGGCCATTGTCGTGTAGATCAAGCCCATTGCAGGAGCAAGATCCATCTGTTCTTCGCCCTCAAAGAGCATCTGATAGAAGACTTCTGCATAAAGGGGAACGAGCACTTCCTCTGTATAGATATACGGTGTGATCTCTTCAACGTCGGGACCGTCAAGGGTAGCTACAACGGTGATCATGTCATCTGTTACGTCAGTAACTTCCATGGTGAGTTCAGAACGGCTCATCATGGCTTCCATATATGCGGCAAATTCCTCGGAGTCGTCTGTAATACCTAACATGGCAAGCTCTTCCAGAGTCTGTTCCTGGGTATAGCCCTCAAGCTTATAGATAGAGATGGCATCTGTAATGTTTCCGGAACCGAGATCATCGTAGTACTGCTGTACAAGAGCAATGGCTGATGCCTCGTTAAGTCCCTTGAATTCGATATCTTCACCCAGGGACATGAGGAAATCTGCAAGATCCTCTGTGAAATCAGAAGTGATGAGCCAGTCCTCGTCATCCTGGACAAGGGTAACGGTAAAGTCCTCTTCGGAAAGATCGTCGCAGTCCTCCAGGGCCTCGAAGAAAGTATCTATATCCATATCATCTTCGAAAACGGTCTCGGGATCTGCATAGGAGAATGTGATGTCCACTTCTCCCTCTCCCTTGCTGGAAAAGATAGTGGTATCTGTTATCTCGTAGGAGGCACTCTTCATGACTGCATCCAGGAGCTGTGCCTTAAAGGAATCGATCTCAAGAGCGCTGACTGCATCCTCTTCATCCTCGACACACTTGGCAGCCTTGTCGAACTTTCCGTCGATGACTGCATCCAGATATTCCATGGTGGTTTCCCTTGCAGCTTCCCTGTTCTTCATAAGTGAACAGCCTGCAACTGACATCGACATGGAGGCTATTACCAGCGCCATTGCTGCCGATGAGACTTTTCTTGAAAATGACTTCATTTCTTTTCTCCTATTATCTGTGGATGATCTCTTCCCTCTTAGGTCCTGTGGAGACGATGGAGATGTGTACTCCGATCTCATCCTCGATGAACTTAACGTACTCCCTGGCCTCCATGGGAAGCTTACTGAACTCCGTGATACCCCTGATATCGCACTTCCAGCCGGGAAGCTTAGTGAAGACGGGCTTAGCCCTGTCGAGCTTTGTGGGGTTGGGGAAATCCTTTGTGATCTCGCCGTCGATCTCATATCCTGTGCAGACAGGGATCTCGTCCAGATAACCGAGGCAGTCGATGGCTGTAAGAGCAACCTCTGTAGCACCCTGGACACGGCAGCCGTATCTTGTGGCAACTGCATCGAACCAGCCGACTCTTCTGGGACGGCCTGTGGTAGCACCGTACTCTCCCTTGTCTCCGCCTCTGTTACGAAGCTCTGTAGCTTCTGCCTCGTCGAGGATCTCACTTACGAAAGCTCCTGCACCTACTGCAGAGGAATATGCCTTGGTAACTGCTATGATATCCTTTATCTCATAAGGAGGGATACCGGCACCGACAGCACCATAACCTGCAAGAGTGGAAGAGGATGTGACCATGGGATAGATACCGTGGTCGGGATCCTTCATGGAACCGAGCTGACCCTCGAGAAGGATCTTTCCGCCTCTCTTGAGTGCTTCGTGGATAAATGCATTAGTATCTGCAACAAAAGGCTTGATGATATCGGCATAGCCGCTTACTTCCTCGAAAAGAGCATCTGCATCGATGGGATCCTTGTGGTAAAGGTTAACGATGAGAGTGTTCTTGATCTCAAGGACTCTGTTGATCTTCTCCTTGAGGGCGTCCTTTTCGAAGAGCTCGCCAACCTGGAAACCGATCTTTGCGTACTTATCGGAATAGAAAGGAGCAATACCTGACTTTGTGGAACCGAAAGCCTTGCCGCCGAGTCTCTCCTCTTCGTACTGATCGAAGAGAACGTGGTAGGGCATGATGATCTGGGCTCTGTCAGATACGAGGATCTTGGGGTTGAGGCCCCTCTCCTTCATCTCGTTGTACTCCTTGATGAACTTCTTGATATCAAGGGCAACACCGTTGCCGATGATGTTTGTTATATTCTCGTGGCACACGCCGGACGGCATCAGATGGAGCGCGAACCTTCCGTGCTCATTGATGATCGTATGTCCTGCGTTAGCTCCGCCCTGAAAGCGGATAACGATATCTGATTCATTTGCGAGAAGGTCAGTGATCTTGCCCTTTCCTTCATCTCCCCAGTTAGCTCCGACGATTGCCTTTACCATGTGCCTTACCTCCTGAAATTACAACATGACATTATATCATCTGTTCTTTGCCTGTTTCAATGTATTTTAATGCGGCTTTTCGGGCTTCTTCCTCTGCACCCACCGCCTTAAAGTCAAATTCGAAGTCTTCACCGTACTTTCTCTTAAGGGCGAGGGTGAGCAGCATCTTCGTAACTTCAGGGTTCTTGGGAAGGA
>CACXGG010000154.1 GCA_902767145.1 Oscillospiraceae bacterium
AGCAGATGCGATAGCTTTTATTTACCCTGATTTCTGGACTTCGTCTCCTGCTATGTTAGAGGGATGGTTTCAACGGGTATGGACTTATGGATTTGCATATGGGGATAAACCATCCATGAAATGTCTTGATAAAGTTTTGTTTTTGATCACCATGGGCGGGTCATTAAAAGATGAGGTAAGAAGAACTCAGCTGGAAGCAATGAAGACAGTTATGGTTGGCGACCGGATCAGGAATAGAGCAAAAATCTGCGAAGTATATGCTTTCGATGAGATGACCAGGGGCTATGGTAATAATGCTCACAGGGATGAAAACGCCGGTAAGTATCTGAGAAAAGTATTTGAAATCGCGAAAAATATATAGAAAGGGAAAATATGGATCTATGAAACCTTTTATTACCACAGAAAGATTAGTGATCAGGCCTATAGAGATCGGTGACTGCGAAGCGGTCCACCGGAATGCAGGCGATCCTTCGATTGACATGATGATGTTTCTTCCCAATGAGACTATGGAAGAAACAAAAGAATTCGTAAGATCCGCCGTAACTGAATGGGCAAAAGAAGAGCCGGAGGATATGGAGTTTGCAGTTCTCTTAAATGGAGAGATCATCGGTGGTGTAAATCTGGAGAAGTGCGGGAATGGCCGGACTTATGAGATCGGTTGGACCATCCGCAGGGATCAACGGGGAAAAGGATATGCTTCTGAAGCTGCAAAAGCTTTAATTAATTATGCTTTTGAAGTGCTTAATGCGGAAATGATACAGGCGCATTGTGACAGCAGAAACCGTGCTTCTGAGAAGGTCATGAAAAAGATCGGCATGACTCTGGTTGATGATACAGGGACCAGATACTATCCCAAAACCGGTATTTCTTCGGGAGAGTATCTTTACGCGATAAAATAATATATCCATACATTTACATTTATCGATACGTGTGTTACTATCCTCTTGTTCATGGAGGTGACTTAATATGGGATACAGAGAGGATGCACGTAAGATCAAGGCTTTGGCTGATGAGAACCGCCTGGCGATCATGATGTCGCTCAAGCAGAAGGAGAAGTGTGCCTGTTATCTTTTGGAAGAACTCAACATCTCTCAATCGACCCTTTCCCATCACATGAAGCTTCTCTGCGACAGCGGACTTGTTGATTACCGTAAAGAAGGAAAATGGATGCACTATTCCCTTTCTGAAGAAGGTGCGGCTGCTTTTCGCAAGATGATAGACGGATACATCCGTACCGGCAAGTGATCAGAGGAGATACGCTTATGAATTTCAAAGATAAAGTGCTTATTGTAACCGGCGCAAGTTCCGGAATGGGAAAGAGCTGCTGTGAGCTTCTTCTCGAAAATGAGGCTGTTGTAACCGGCATCGACATAAACGACGGCACGATAGAACATGAACATTACTCACATTGTAAGGCTGATGTCCTGGAAGAAGAACAGATCCGCAAGTGCATATCGGAAATCGATTCCAAATACGGACATATAGACGGTCTGGTCAATGCCGCCGGTATCTTTGGCAATAACAAGCCTTTCTATGAATTAACCGGCGAGGAATGGAACAAAGTAATATCGGTAAATGCTACAGGAACATTTATCGTATCCAAAGCAGTGTCTCCTGCCATGATAAGGGAAAAGCATGGCAAGATAGTCAATATAAGCTGCATAAGATCCACGATTTATAAGAACAACATGGCAGATTATGCTGCTTCAAAGGGCGCGGTCGCATCGATGACATCTGCAATGGCCTTAGATCTTGCTCCGTATAATGTTCAGGTAAACAGTGTTGCTCCCGGGTTTATATACACAGGAATGACAGCGGCTTCGTTTGACATACCTGAAGTGAGAGCAAAGTCAGAAGCCTTGATTCCGAACGGAAGACTTGGAATGCCAAAGGACATTGCATCAGTCGTACTGTTCCTTCTGTCTGACATGTCGGATTATGTGACAGGGACCATGTTATTTGCTGATGGCGGGTATCACATACAGAAGTGATCAGGCAAAAAATCATTAGAGAAAAAGGTTAATAATCGGAGGAAGATCTTAACGATGCGGTAACGGTATGTGCCATATTGCGGAAAAGAGAGAAATAACATGAATCATAAGATAACAGTTCTTTTAATGTGCATTGTAATGCTGTTCTCGCTGTCAGGATGCCAGATAGCGAAGAACATTAACGACGGCCCGAAGAAGGGTGAGAAAGAATATGCGCAGCAGGTCTTCGAATAT
>CACXGG010000155.1 GCA_902767145.1 Oscillospiraceae bacterium
ATATGTCTGCCTCAGGTCAGTCCTTATCTTCGGTGTAATGGGAGTACTCTTCGTCCTTCTGGCGATCCCCAAGATCAGGAAGCTGGTGGAGACAAAGAAGACAAAGGCACTCGTCACCTTTACCATCATCCTGGCTGTAGTATTCTTCGCCGATATCATATACGGCTATTTCATCCATTCCGCACTTGTTAAGTGATCCGGGACATTTCAGGCAACAAAAAAGAGGCTGTCCTGAGACAGCCTCTTCTGTTTTTTGTTATCAGACTCCGAAGAGTTCCTTTACCTTGTCCTTCTTGACGTTAGATCCTATGATGCAGAGCTTGCCGGTTACATCTGCAGCTCCTGTCCTGACCTCTGACTCACCGGGTACATAATCGAAGTGGATCCACTCGTTATCCTCTCCTGCTACGATACCCTTGGCTCTTAAGATCATGCCGTAGGAAGGATCGTCCAGCTTCTCGAGGGCAGCCTTGATCTCGTCCTTTGTGAAGGATCTGGATGTCTCGAATCCGATGCTGTCGAATACTTCGTCTGCATGGTGGTGATGATGGTCGTGATCATGATCGTGGCAGCCGCAGGTGCAGTCTTCGCCGTGCTCATGCTCGTGATCGTGGTCATGATGATGTTCATGCTCATGGTCATGGTCATGATGGTGTTCATGCTCGTGATCGTGGTCATGGTCGTGGCATCCGCAGGTGCAGTCTTCACCATGCTCGTGGTCATGATGGTGATGGTGTTCATGCTCTTCAGCCTCGAGAAGGGCGGCAGCCATATCATCTGCTGATACAGGGGATTCGATGGCCTTAAGGATCTGTACTCCGGAAAGGAGTTCCCAGGGAGTGGTGATGATCTGTGAATGATCGTTGATCTCCCTGATGAGCTCAATAGCCTTGTCCAGCTTCTCCTGGGTGATATTGCCTGTCCTGGAGAGGATGATGGTGCCTGCATGCTTGATCTGGTTCTCGTAGAACTCCTTGAAGTTCTTCAGGTATATCCTGCACTTGGATGCATCGATAACTGTTACAGTTCCTGCGATCTCAGTTCCTTCCACCTTCTCAACAGCAGCCATTACGTCGGAGAGCTTGCCTACTCCTGAGGGCTCGATGAGGATTCGGTCGGGGGCGTACTTGTCGATGACTTCCTTAAGGGCTGTTCCGAAATCGCCCACCAGGGAGCAGCAGATACAGCCGGAGTTCATCTCGGTGATGTTGATGCCTGCCTCCTTGAGGAAACCGCCGTCGATACCGATCTGGCCGAACTCGTTCTCGATGAGTACCAGCTTCTGGCCGTTGTAGCCATCGGATATCAGCTTCTTGATGAGAGTGGTCTTGCCGGCTCCCAGAAAGCCTGAAAAAATATCAACTTTTGTCATGTGTATTACCTTCTTTCTTTTTTATCTCAGCTGAAGTAGATTATCTCGTTCTCAGGTGCACTGGTAATTGAGTAATCCTTGACCGTGAGGCAGGGAACGGCGACTTTCTGTCCGTTCTGGTTGTCCTCGAAGTATCTGATCATGCCTGTTACCTTGAGCCACTGTCCTGCCGGGAAGCCGGAGCCGTACTCGTGGAAGCACAGGAGGTTTATCTGTCCGATATCATCGGCGCAGCATGTATATGCTCTTCTCTGAAGGGCAAAGGCCCTGCCGCGGAATTCGCGGAAGATCATGGCCTTTCCGATTAGGGTGACGGTCTTTCCGTTATATCTTTCCACATTGTCCAGGGCGTCTGTGTAGAAGAGACCGAAATCATCGGGATCGATGACACAGGGGTCCTGCTTGAGATCGTAGGGGAGATGCTCTCCGATATCGATCATCTCGTTATCCTCGCCCAGGAATGTGATGTTCATGGCGGGGTTAAGGGACTTAACAGAGCCGCGGAGCTTGGGGATATTGTTCACTTCAGGGTCGACCCTGTTGAATATTACGTTGTCGCAGTAGCGGTAGTAGTCAGCGAAGATGGTCTGCATATTTCTGTAGTATTCGGAATATGTGGAAGCGTCGACAATGACAAGGGCTGCTGCAAGGGCCCATCTCTTGGGAACGTCCACCTTCTCGAAGAATTCGGCAGGGGAAACGGAGCCGTTCCACTCCATAAAGATGATATCGGGCTTGAAGCGCTTCTCCAGGTCGAACATCAGTTCCTTGTTCACCTCTTCGGTCTCCACCTGGACCACCTTAACGTCTACACCGGGGTAATCCTCCTTGTAGATCTCCTCTTCGCCCTCCTCCGTGGAGAGGATGACTATATTCTTATCGCGGAAGTTGTCTTCTTCGAGCCATGACTTGATGAAGGACGTCTTGCCGCTGTCCAGGAATCCTGTAAAGAAATAAACCAAGCAGTCTTTCATATAAATACCTCTTTTCGTACCAATTTCATATTTTCTTATTTGAAGAAAAGAAATTCAAGCATCAAAGTGTATGAAAATTTTCGTTCGTGGTACAATAAACCCTATGAAAAGGATCATAATAGAGCAGGGGCAGCAGCTGAAACAGCAGGCCATCGAGCAGAGCCAGCAGCTTACGATGCAGGCTATGAACGAAGCCGACAAGCATGTAGGACGTTTTTGTAAGTTCGAACTCCGTAACCTGGAGAGGCTTCATGATGCCATCTATTCCCCTGCCATGGATAAGATCATGGTCACCATCACCTGTACCGGAAACCTCGGTCTTATCTGGATCTTCATGGCTTTTGTCCTTCTGGCCTCCGATACAAAGAAGCAGTATGGCTATACCATGCTCATCGCACTTCTGCTCTGCATCACCATCGGAAACCTGATCATCAAGAATATCGCAAAGCGCAACAGGCCTTTCTTCCATAAGAACTATAAGCTCCTGATCAAGCAGCCCTGGGACTATTCCTTCCCTTCGGGCCACACCCTGAGCTCTTTTGCAGCGGCTACGGTACTTTTATATCTCAATGAGAATGTAGGTATCCTGGCCATCGGATATGCCTGTCTTATCGCTCTTTCCAGGCTCTATCTCAGGGTCCATTTCTTTACGGACGTCTTTTTCTCCATGTTCCTGGGTACCGCTCTGGGTATCTTTTCCATCAAGCTCTTTGAGACGCATGCCTTTGGTCTTTTATGAGAAAGATCGGAAATATCGGGTTTAAGGATATCCCATTATGCCTTTCCCCCATGGCGGGGTTCAGTTCCGTTACCTTCAGGGGCATCTGCCATGAGATGGGTGCTGATTATTCCCCTACGGAGCTGGTAAGTGCAAGATCCATCGTCTATAACGGCCTCGGAAAGAGCTTCCGGTATATGGAGATAGATCCTGAAAGTGAAGGGCTCACCTGTATCCAGCTCTTCGGAAACGATCCTGAGGATTTCACTGAAGCAGTAAAGCAGATATCAAACGATGAACTCCTGTCAAAGGTGGATATCATCGACATCAATATGGGCTGTCCTGTTCCCAAGGTAATAAAGACGGGGGCCGGAAGCGCCCTTCTGAACGATCCCGCCCTGGCGGGAAAGATAGTCTCCGCCACGGTAAAGGCAGCATCCGAGTATGGAAAGCCCGTTACGGTCAAGACCAGGATAGGCTGGGACGACCGCCATATGAACGGAAGGGATCTTGTCCTTGAAGTGTGCGAAAAGGGAGCCGCTGCAGTCTGCGTCCACGGAAGGACCCGGGCGGCCATGTACGGCGGAGAGGCCAATATGGAGGAGATCGCCCGGATCAGGGAGGCGGTGCCGGATACATTCTTTTTTGCCAACGGAGATGTAAAGGACGGGGAGAGCGCCAAAAGAGCCCTGGAGATCACAAAGGCGGACGGCCTCATGATCGGCAGGGGAGCTGTGGGAAATCCCTGGGTGTTCAGGAATATCAGGTCCTTTATGAACGGTAACGAACTTGTAATGCCTTCTGTAGGGGACAGATGTGATATGCTCTTAAGAGAACTTGAGGGAACAGCCTCCCGTATAGGTGAGGTGACGGCCGTCAAGGAGATGAGGAGCGTGATGCCCCACTATATAAAGGGACTTAGGGGTTCTGCCAGGGTCAAGGCGGAACTTTGCAGGGCATCATCTATCTCGGAAGTAAGGGGTATTCTGGACGCATGCCGTACGAATTTGATGTAGCAGTCAGTATTTCAGTGCTTATACTTGCCGTGGCAGGTCTGGTGATCTGTTTCTCCGGATACAGGTTCTTCAGGCTCAGCATCACCCTTCTGGGCGGAGCTCTTGGCTTTTTTGCCGGAAAGTTTATATTTGAGCACTTTGCTTCAGTGGTGGGACTTGAGGATAACGAAGTTGCCCGGTGGGTGACCATCGGAGTCTTTGCCGTCGCCTTCGGAGGCGCAGCCTTTGCCCTTTACCTTAAGGCCATCGTGGCCATAGCCACCATCGGTGTGGGATTCTGGTTCTCCTCTTCCTACAATGCCCAGGATGCAAAGGGCATCGCCATCTCCTGGCTCATAGGCCTGGGGATCGGCCTGGCAGTGGGCCTTACAGTATATTATGTCCAGAAGTGGGCCATAATAATCACCACCGCTGCGGCGGGGGCAAAGATCTTTGCATCCCAGATAGTTCCGCTCATAATAACCTTCGAACCTGTCCAGCAGGTCTTCACCTGGCTGGGGGACCTTATATTCCCGGATCAGAACGTGGCTGTGTTCGTAATGGCCTCAGGCCTTATAGTCGTTGTGCTGATGACTGCGGGAATAGTAGTTCAGGCAAAAAAAGATTGATGACCATCAAATCTAATTTAGCGGTTGAAAACAGAAGTAATACTATTTATAATAAGGCTACATAGAACTGCGGTTCTATCTTGATTAAGTCAATTTTCTATATCTATCCCTTATTCCATGTTGAGGGCATCCGGATTGAAGTCCATTCCGGATGCTTTCAATATTTTAGGGGATATTTTCAGTTTACACGGTTTATGGGAGAACCCTTGAGATAAGCTTCGATATTATCGGCAGCGGCCTTTATGAGCCTTTCCCTGGTCTCTTTAGGTGCCCAGGCTATATGGGGCGTCAGGATGCAGTTGGGGGCATGAAGGAAGGGATCGTCCGCTCTCATGGGCTCAACGCTCAGTACATCTGCGGCATATCCCCTTAGCTTTCCGGACTTCAGGGCGGAGACTACGCTCTCAGGATCCACCAGGGGACCCCTGGCTGCATTTATGAGCAGGGCGCCGTCCTTCATGAGACCAAGGGTCTCTTCGTTGATGAGTTCCCTTGTCTCTGATGTCAGGGGAGCGTGAAGGGTTACCACATCCGCCAGGGGAAGGGCATCCCTTAAGGTCATGAATTCCACTTCAGCATCTTCCCTCATGGTGTGGGGGACTGCGATGACCCTCATGCCCAGGGCTTTCAGGACTCCGGCGACTGTCTTTCCGATCTTTCCGTAGCCCACTACCACCGCCGTCTTGTTCCAGAGCTCCGTAAGGGGCTGCTTCCAGTAGCAGAACTGGGGCGCTCTTACCCAGTCGCCGTCCTTGACGGAACTGTTATGGAGTCCCACGAGGTTTGTATGTTCCAGGATAAGGGCTATGGTCATCTGTGCCGTGGCGAAGGTGCTGTATTCGGGAACGTTCGTTACCACGATGCCCTTTTCGCTGCAGGCCTCCAGATCTATGACATTAAAGCCTGTGGCAAGGACCCCTATATACTTAAGGTCAGGGAGCTGCTCTATGACAGCCCTGTCAAAGGCAGTCTTGTTGGTGATGCAGATCTCGCTGCCCCGGGCTCTTTCGATGAGCGTTTCGGGAGGCGTTACATCATATACATTGAGTTCTCCGAACTTTCCGATCTCATCCCAGGAAAGGTCTCCCGGGTTGGCTGCCATTGCGTCGAGTATAGTGATCTTCATGAAGCGCCTCCTCTTGGTGATCTTAGAAAATCATATTTCCTGACGAAAAAATAGTCAAATTTTCTTTGCTAAATGATACAATCGAGTTATCACGCCCGGAGGATATGGATATGTATTTATTTTGTTACGCCAGATCAGAGAGAGCAAAAGAGACCGGCAGCAAACTTCTTATGAGCGCTGAGGGTGAATGGATAACTGATTCCGAGAGCTTTGTGAGTCAGGTGCCCCAGAGAGCCGACGGTGCCGTGGTGCTGATACTTCCCACGGAAGCTGCAGTGAAGCTCCTCATAGAGCGTTTTTATCCGGCTGACATCAAATATCCTGTCCTTTATATGGCTCCCGACGGAAGCTATGCCGGGATCCTCAGATACTGTGGATATAACACCCATGAGATACTCGTAAAAGTCTGTAAGATACTGGGGAGCAGGAAGCTCTCATCTCCCGAGGACAGAGCTGATTTTGCTCCGGATCTTCTGAAGACCGTGGAGGCATATTCCATGACCCCCAGCAACAAGGACCTTCTCAAGAAGATAAGTGCCCACATCATGGAGGGTGGAACGGTCAATCTCTATACGGACCTTCAGATCCATATGGCAGAGCCGGTGCTGGATACACTGAGCTTTGCTCCCTTCCAGTTCAGGTTCAATCAGAAGAGGGAACTGGGCCAGGCTTATGTCTCATCCTGTGCCGAAGATGAATATTCCATATTTATCACATGTTCCACTCTGCCCGAGGCGGGAGTTGATAAGGGAAAGTGCCTGAAGCTGGTACCAAGGACTCTGGTGGTAGGACTTGAGCTCACCACCAGGACGGATCCTGATTATGCCAGGGAGACGGTGAGGAAAGTCCTCGTCAACCATGAGATCGATCCTCTCAGCGTGGCCACCGTCGCAGTATCCTCCATCACCAGGGAGAGCGATGCCGTCAGATATATAGCAGAGGATCTGGGCTGTTTTGTCACATCCTTTGATTCAAGGCTCCTCAAGGCCGTTAAGGTACCTTTAAATCCCACATATGCTCCTTCCAAGGCAGGCGCTGACATCTGTACTGCAGCGGCATGCCTGGCTTCAGACAACGGAAGGGTCCTGGTCAGGAGAGCCGGTGGAAATAACGGTGTAATGCTCACCGCTTCCATGAAAAGGGGAAGTATAGTCCTTACAGAATAAAAAACATGCAACAGATCCTTTTTCAGGATCGTCACTAATGCATGAAGAAAACTATCGCATCATTTCTGACGCTTGTGATCGTCGCAGGATCCGTGCCTGTGATGATCTCTTCGTGTGCCAAAAAGGATGAGACGGGATACTATTCCGTGGAAGTTACTTCCCTTGGAGATAATGAAACGGGTTATATCAGGAATAATGTATTCATGGCATCTACTGATTCAGGAGAAGCAATAGTGTCCGTGATCTCCGATGCTGAGTCCCAGTTCTTTTCGGGATCATATACCATAACCATCGACGGCGACGAGTATTATTCCGACGGCACCGGGGATTATCTCACCCCCGATTCCTGTGAGTATGAGATCAACGGCCAGAGATTCTGTGAGGTTACCGTCATCTCGGATTCGCTGGACTATGTTACCACCACCCACTACAGTGTAGGCAAGGATAACGAGCTGACAGAGGATGACGATATCGCGGCGGGTATGACGGATATCGCTACAACAGATGTTTTCCAGACATCTGCCGGTACCTGCCTTCTGGCAAGTGATGATGTCTTTTTCAGCAGGGAAGACGGCAGAAGGTATATGTTCTATTACAGTGATGATCCCCACGAACCCCTGGTCTATGACCTTGATGCTACTCTCGGGGAGGAATTTACAGTTGATTCCATCTTCTCTGATAACGGATCGGATCTCCTTATCTCAGGGACTCCGTTCTACAGCTCCATCAGGAGCACCTACAGGATCGATCCCGATACAGGAGACTGCACTGACGAGACCGGCATGTGGCCCATGGGATACTTCAGGGTCTATGATGACGGCGATCTTTATTTTTATGACTGCAGCGGCATCTATCTTTATGATGACGGATCCTATGAGCAGAAAGTGGATTATTCCAAATGTGATTTTAATATATCGAAGCTCTCAGACATGGAATTGGTAGGATGTGAAGACGGCGGTTACCAGCTTACATATGTGGACTACAGCACATACGATTATGTTGGTAAGCGTTACATGGCAGACCTCAGGGAATGTGAAGACCCCACGGAAGGAAAGACTGTAGTAGAGGTTGGAATCACCGGATATGTGGGATATACCATTGGAGACCTGATCTGTTCCTATAACGATGAGAACACCAGTGTCTATCTCGTTCCCTATATCATCGATCCCTGGTCCCTGGATCAGAGGTGCACATGTGATGAGGAGATCCCGGAGGATCTGGACGAGTATGGGAAGACACTTTATATGGCTAAGCTGGAGTCTGATGCCATAGCGGAATATATAAGCGGACCTGATGCTCCCGATGTCCTTATCTCTGACGGCATCAGGATGAACCTCCAAAGAGAGGGCCTTCTCGATGATCTCAGTTCCTTTGTGGATACCCTGAGCACAGCTCTGGCCCCGGGAGTGATCGATGCTTCCTATTTGGGAGATTCCATTTACCAGATCCCGCTCTATTACTATATCGTTGGCATAGCCGAATATTCTAATGACAATGCGCCCTCAGAATATAAGGGTATCGGTTATTATGATTATTCCGCGAAGATCGCAGGTGACTGGGACGGAACAGATCCCATGGCAATGTCCATGAATAAGACGGATTATGCGGAGGAACTGATCTCCTGCCAGTATGATCTTTTCTTCGGAGAGGATATGAGCAGCCCCGATTTCCATAATGCTGCCTTCTATGCTCTTCTTGAGTATATGAACACTGTGGATGCAGCTTCTGAGGATCTTTCCCGATCCTACATCTATTACACCGACGGATATGAGATGCCCCCGGAATATACGGTCATCTATTCCGTACAGGACTACACTTATTTTTACGATTATTATCATGTTTCCACATGGTATTCACTTCCTTCCTACGACGAGAGAGGATTGTCCGCTGCTGCTCTTAACAGTGCTGCCATCGTATCCTCTTCTGATAAGAAAGAGGAGGGAAAGGCATTTATCGCTTATCTTCTCTCTGAGGAGACAAATATGGATTCTTACGACACCTACGGCATTCCTGTAAATACGGAAGCGCTGGAGATGATAACAGAGGAACAAGAGGGTGCTTTTGAGTTTTATACTCAGGCAACAGAAAATGTATATTCGATGTTTGTGGTGGATGCAGACTTAAGATATGTCTGCCGTAATGCACTGAATATGTATTTTCAGGGTGACATAACAGCGGATGAGACCGCTGATATGATCGAACAGGGGATAGATACTATCATAGGAGGCGAATCATGAAAAAATTCGTTAGAAGGCCCGCGGCAGCCTTGATGGCCGCGATCATTGCAGCAGGCGGATGTGTATGTTCCGGATGCTGGGGAAAGAAGGGTGACTCCAATGCTACCATGGCCGAGATAGTCACCATTGAAGAGGACACGGAATGGTTTAATACCAGTACGGTTGTTCTCGATCACGGGTATGACCCTTCCGAGCTGGAATACTGTGATATGTCTTTTGTCGGAACGCCTGCGGACGATCAGGTCATGGTCCATCTTTCCGGACTGAAGAAGATACCTGATGATTACGACTGGGAGACCGGCGATTACACCCAGTTTAATATCGATGATGTAGTGGTCTACGGAACGGACGGACAGAAGCTCAAGAGCATCAGCCTTGACGATGTCCTTGAGCCCAATGAATATGTTGATAATGTTCAGTATGAAGACGGAGAGGTGTTCGTGACATACAGCACATATGATGAGCAGACATTGGAGTCAGTCAAATACAAGGCTTCTCTGGATATGGATACCGGAGCTCTGGGTGCACCCCAGGAGATCACTGATGAAGCCGGTGACTTAAATGAAGATGCCTGGTATGAAGGTGAATACGATATCGAGGGATATAACATCAAGAAGTATTATATGTGGAACGATGACGGATCTGCGTCTTATCTGATCAGGGTGACATCACCTTCCGGTTCGCAGTCTGATATCTATACAGCACAGGTGGCTTCCGGTGTGAATATCTGGGATATCACGGCGATCATCGGCATGGGCAATGGCGAGGCTCTCATTTCCGGTTACGGCGATGACGGCAATGTCTATCTCAAGCTCGATCTTGCATCAGCTTCCCTTTCGCTTCTTCCCAGTGAGGAATGCGACTGGATACAGGGTGCAGACTTCTATTACGGCCTTAACTCTGACGAGCTCGGATTTACATTTGTAGATCAGGAGGGTATCAAGAGACTTGATTTCGACAACCATGAAATGGCTACTGTCATCGATTTCAACTGTGCTAATGTCAACAGAGTGAATGTAAGTAACGGAAGCCTTATATCCGTCAGTGAAGATAAGGCTGTCATCATGAGCAACAGATACAACGAAGGCAATTATTTCGGCGGAGGATATGAATCCGAATGTTCTCTTACCACCATAGAGAGGGCGGATTCCAACCCCAATGCCGGTAAGACGGTACTCAAGGTTTGTGATATCGAGGGTATCAGTAACCAGATATCAGATGCCATCTATGATTTCAACGAGCAGAGTGATGATTACTTTATCATCATCGATTCAAGATATGACTACAGTGAAGATATATCAGATCTTTATGCCGACGCAGAGAATGCCGATGATTATGCATCCATCGATATGACGGCAAGGGCAGATCTTTCTGACCAGCTCTCCATCGATATCATGAACGGCGAGGGTCCCGATATCCTTCTGGGTACTTTCCAGTGTTCCCAGCTCAACAGCGAAGATTATCTGACAGACCTTACATCATATCTCGATGATTACGGAACAGATGCATTCTTTGACAATGTCTTCGAGGCTTCAAAGACAGATGAGTACCTTTACCAGATCCCCCTGAGCTTCCGTATCAGCGGTATCATCACTGATGAGGATAATGTGGAGGATGGCCAGATCGGATTCACATATGATGAGTATCTCGATTTCCTGGACGATGTATGTAACGGAGATTCACCTGTATACCTGAGCAAGAATATGTTCTTCGTAACATGTCTGGAGGCAATGGATGATGCCTTCTTTGAGGACGGTAATGTCGATTTCTCAAATGATGAGTTCGCGGATCTTGCGGATTTCTGCGACACATATGTAAATGACACTACTCCGGATGTCTTCTACTCCGTCAGTGCCGGATCAGTATATGTAGATGATTCATACGGTGATGCAGCATCATATTCTGAGATCTCCAGCTTTAATGGCTATATCGATCCCTATGGAGATTGTGCGGCAAGGGCAGTGGCTCTTGGTCTTCCCTCCGGTGAGAGGAGAGGCCCCCAGATCCGGGTGATCGATTCTGCTGCCATCTCAGCTTCCTGTGCATCACCTGACGGATGCTGGGAATTCATAACATTCCTTCTCGACTATGACAACCAGATGGATTATTCCACCTATCAGATCCCTGTAAATAAGGATGCCTTTGAGGCAAGCGCACAGGAGTCCGTGGATGCTTGTAACGCGGCTTACAGCGGAGGAACATTGTCATTCTCCGGAATATCCGTAAATGACGGTGAACGTTATGAGGAACTCGATTATAGTGTGATCGATAAGTTCGAGGATATCATCGCTTCCTGCAGCCATGCAGAGAGAGCCGATCAGGCAGTCTCAGTGATCATTTCCGAGGAGATGCCCGCATACTTTGAGGGACAAAAATCTCTTGACGAAGTAGTTGATATTCTGCAAGATAGAGTACAGACCGTTCTCGACGAGCGCGGTTAATAAGGTATAGATAACATTTTACGGAGGTAAGAAAGGATGAAAAAGTTATCTCAAAGGACAGTTGCCCTCCTGACGTGTACAGCAATGGTCGTACCAATGGCCCTTACTGCATGTTCAGGCGGACACAAGGGAACAGCAGAAAAGGTGGATGCCGATTCTGAATGGTACACACTGGAGGAGATCGATCTGGGAACCCAGTATAATGCTGAGGATTATGATTATCTCTATCAGCAGTCATTGGGCATCTTCAACGGCCAGGCCGCATTCTCTGTATCGGGAAGCCTTAAGATGCCTGAGGATGTCGACTGGGAGACCGTCGATTATTATGATTATGAGGTCAGTAAGATCGATTTCTATGAACTCGACGGTACTCTTGCAAATAGTATCGATGTCCAGGCGATCGTAAAGGATCTTGATGTCAGCGGTGACTATAAATATGTAAATGGCACAACCATCAAGGATGACGGTATCTATATCGATCTTATGACTTATTCCGATATGAGCATGACAAGTGATAATTATACCGTGATCCTCGATCAGGCTACAGGTGATCTTATCAGCTGCGAGCCTGCTGCCCAGGGCGCTCTCGATACGTCCAACCTCAGCAATGAAGGAACGACCTCTGTCGGTGATTGTTCCATTACCAAGTACTGGGCCTGGAGTGAAGACAGCGAGGCTTCTTACGTCCTTGCCGTCAGAGATTCCCAGGGTCAGGAAACATATATCGATATGAGGGAAGAGTTCCCCGGTGTGGAATTCTATGATATCCCCCAGTTCATCAAGATCGATGATGATACAGTCATATTCCCCGTTTCCACTTCAGATTCGGCAGGTTATACCTTCTATGAGCTGGAACTCAGCAGCCTTACGGTCAAGGAATCTGATACTGACTACTCATGGCTCGAGGATGAGGACCTTTACAACCTTCAGTATTTTGAAGGTATCGGCTCTGTTGTAGTTGATACTAATGGTATCCAGAAGGTCGATTTTGATAACATGGAGCTTTCCGAAGTATTCAGCTTCAATTCCTGCAACATCAACAGGAGCGATCTTTCCTATCTTTCCCTTGTAGAGTTTACTGATGATACTGTCATCCTTGCCGGAACTGTTTACAGGGATCAGGGATATTACTCAATGGGCAATCTCAATGAGGCTAAGATGTTAGTGCTTACCAGAGCAGACTCCAACCCCAACGCAGGCAAGACGATCCTCAAGGCTGCAACCCTCGGCTACGTCTCATATCCTGTTTCCGAGGCTATCTGCCAGTTCAATGAGACAAATGAGGATTACTTCGTCATGATAGACGACAGATATTCCCTCGATAACTTCTACGACAACAGTGACCTCGGCGATGATACAGACTGGGATCAGGTTTCTCTCCAGGCACAGGAGGATATGAACAATCAGCTTGCCATCGACCTTATGAACGGTGACGGACCTGATATCCTTCTTGACTGTATCGGATATTCACAGCTCAATAACGATGATTATCTCCTTGACCTCACAGATTATCTTCAGGATACATCACCTTACTTTGAGTCAGTCATCGAGGCTGCCAAGACAGATGACAAGCTCTATCAGCTCCCTCTGTCTGTAAGTGTCCAGGGCATCATCACAGCTTCTTCCAACGTTGACGATGATCAGGTCGGATTCACATTTGACCAGTATGTCGATTTCGTTGATGAGGTATGTAACGGTGAGGATCCCATCACAGGCGGACAGCTCTACTTCTTCACAATGTGTATGAATGCGATGCTGGAGGAATATATCCAGGGCAACGACGTAGACTTCAACAAGGATTCCTTCATCAACCTTGCCAACTATGTCAATGATCATGTCAACGAAGAGATCGATGAGGGAGATATGTATAACGATATCGTCTACTATGGTGCATATTCTGAAGATATCCCTGAGGCTTCCATGACAGAACTCGCATCATTTGGAAGCTTTATCTCCACATATGGTGAGCAGGCTTCTGACTACCGTGTACTCGGTGTTCCTACAGACGACGGAAGAGGCCCCGGATTCAGCGTATACAATTCAGCTGCTATCTCTGCTGAGACACCTTCAGCTGACGGATGCTGGGCATTCATCGAGGTGCTCCTTTCCGATGAGATCCAGACAGCCATCGGCTACAACTGGAGTACTCCCGTAAGAGTCGAGTCCTTCGAGACTATCGCTAACTCCGAGATCGACGGTTACAACTATCAGATCGATCAGTATTCCTCTTTTTATACAGAGGCTGAGATGGCTGAGTATGGTCTTCCCTCTGTCCGTCTTGATGAGACCTGCATCGATGTATTCGAGGGCTATATCGACAGCTGCTCCAGGATCGTTGCAGAAGACCCTGCAGTTACATCCATCGTAAGAGAAGAGATGCCTGCATTCTTCGAAGGCCAGAAGGATCTTGATGACGTTATCACTATCCTTAACGACAGAGTACAGACCTTCGTTTCAGAGCGCGGATGATCCGCATCAACTGAAAACAGATAAAGAAGCCGTCCCGTCCGGGGCGGCTTTTTTGTGGCGAAAATGAGGGAAAGATCCAATCTTTAACAAATCTTAACCTTTTAACAAGGAAAAATAAGAGAAGTTGCAACATGGATCTTTATCTTTTCGTCTATAATAGTGATGCAGGTAAAAAACAACATGGATAAGAATAGTAAAGAAACAACAGTTCAGGAAACAAAGAAGGTCAGGAACATCACACCGGTAGATCTCGATCCGGCGCAGAGGCAGAGACTGATCGCAAAGAAGAAAAAGCTCCACAGAAGACGTAAATTACGTGAGTGGGGTCTTTTTACGGGCTACCTTACCCCCAGCCTTGCGGGAGTCATGCTCTTTTTCTTCCTCCCCCTTCTCATGCTCCTTAAGACTTCCTTCCAGAAGTCTTCCACCAATACGGATTTTATAGGCTTCAGGAACTACGAGAGAGTCCTTACAAATGATGCATTCATTTCAGCTTCAAAGAATACACTTGTCTTCGCTCTCCTGGCAGTTCCCCTGGCAGTGCTCCTTTCACTGCTGCTGGCTCTCCTTCTCAATTCCGGTATCCCCGGAAAGAGCTTTTTCAGGAGTATCCTCCTGAATCCCATGATGGTACCCGTTGCTTCTGTCGTTCTTATCTGGCAGGTATTCTTCAGCTATAACGGAGTTATCAACGGATGGGAGTGGATCCCGCACCTTTTCGGACACGATAAGATAGACTGGCTCAAATCAGACCAGGCACAGCTCGTTATCCTGATCATGTTCCTCTGGAAGAACCTGGGTTATAACATGGTCCTTTTCCTGGCGGCTCTCAACAATATCCCTACTGAGATCCTTGAGTCAGCCATGATGGACGGTGCCGGCGCATTTAAGAGGTTCTTTGCCATCAAGATGCACTACCTGAGCCCTACGATCTTCTTCGTAGCCATCATGTCCCTCATCAATTCATTTAAGATCTTCCGTGAGGTCTACCTTCTTACAGGTGACTACCCTTACGATAACCTTTATATGCTTCAGCATTTCATGAATAACCAGTTCACGCATCTTGATTATTCCAAGCTCTCCTCGGGAGCCATAATCATGTGTATAGTAATGATCTTTATAGTGGGCGGCCTCTTCTTCTTCGAATCGAAGTTCGATGCCGATGTGGAGGAGTAATGATATGAACGATCAGTTAAGAGCCCAGAGAAGAAAGCAGGCTACGCTGGCAAGGCGTAACGTTTATATAGAGACACCCAAGACTGAGTCATTCTTCCAGAAGATGACCCAGGAGGAAAGAGATACATTCTTTGCAAAGGAACGTATCAGATCGGCCAAGGCCATCAAGAGAAGAGCTGTCAAGAAAAAGATCCTTATCGGGATCGGACTTCTCTTTGCCATATCGGCAGCACTTCTGGCCATCATCCCGATCTTCTATACTTTCCTTAACTCCTTCATGTCCTCGGCTGAGATATCCGGCAACTACGGAGTCATCTACCAGAGCCTTTCGGGACATGTAAAGGACGGCGCAAAGTATATGTCCAAGACACCAATACTTCATCTGGTACCCCAGAGGGTAAGCCTTGAGCAGTATAAGACCCTCATGTTCACGAGTCCCACATATCTGTTCAAGTTCTGGAACTCCATCATCATGGTAGTCCCCATAGTCTTCGGTCAGATGGTGGTGGCATGTCTTGCATCCTACAGCTTTGCAAGATACAGGAAGAAGAGGAGGGAGGTTCTTTTCTTCTCATACATCATCCTGATGCTCATGCCCTTCCAGGTAACACTCGTACCTAACTACATGATCGCCGACAAGCTCAATCTTCTTAACACATTCTGGGCGATCATACTCCCGGGTATCTTCTCCACCTTCAGTATCTTCCTTCTCACGAAGTATATGAGACAGATACCTTCGGCATATATCGAAGCGGCTACCCTTGACGGAGCCACCGAATGGCAGATCTTCACGAAGATCGCATTACCTACATGTAAGAGCGCGATATTCGCATTGTCGATATTGCTCTTTATAGATTACTGGAATATGGTCGAACAGCCGATCGTACTCCTGACAGACGCAGACAAACAGCCTCTCTCCGTATTCCTGTCACAGATAAATGACGCGGAGATAGGAATCGCATTTGCGGCTTCAGCACTGTACATGATCCCGCCGCTTCTCATCTTCCTTCGTGGCGAGGAATACCTCGTCGAGGGAATATCGAGATCAGGCGTTAAGTAAGGAAAAAGGAAACGGAGGAAAGATATATGGCAGGCAATGGAAAATCAAGGAGATGGGTAGTAAGAGCGATGATATCCTTTGTGGCTATCCTTGCACTTCTCACATTCTTCTCTAACACCATCATGAACATGACTATCCCTAAGGTAATGGGTGCATATGCGGTGAGAGGAAATCTCTCTTCCACCAACAGCGCCACGGGAATAGTCGAGGCTAATGATAAGACGAATATCAACAGTATAGGAGGAAGGACCGTTGATAAGGTCGAGGTCTCCTATCTCGATTACGTCTACGCCGGTGACGTTCTCTATACACTGAAAGAGGTGGAGGACCAGTCATCCCTTGAGGAACTCCAGGACCAGCTCACAGAGCTCACCAGAGCCCGTGACTATGCGGCCAGGACTCCTGCCGAGACTACAGACTATGTAACTCTCCAGGAAGCCATCAACACCGCTGAGGACACCCTGAGCCAGGCCAGGGCTACCCTGGAGGCTGCTCAGGATAAGGACGAGACCATAGAAGCTGCCAACGATATCATCAGCGAAAATTCCACACTTGCCATAACCCTTGCCGCAGAAGTACAGTCGGCGTCGGATACGGTGGAGAGCCTGAGTGCAGAGATCTCAAGACTTGAAAGTGAGATCACCACAAGAGAGCAGGAGATAGGTATCCTTGTGGATCTTGGTGTCCCCACTCCCACACCTACACCCGTTCCCGGAATCGCATCCGCTTCCCCTGCACAGAAGAGGGCTGATGGTGATGCTGATACAACAGATCCCACAGATGAGACGGATCCTACAACGACAACAGAGCCTACCACATCCCCTGAGCCTACGGATAATCCTTCCACAGAGAGGATCGGAGAACTCCAGGAGGAGATAGCAGACAGGGAAGAGCAGATCGATGAGCTGGAGGAGCAGCTGGAGGATGCTCAGGACAGGCTCAACAGTGCATCAGCTTCCCTTGCAGAAGTAAATGCCGCCATCGCAGAGGCAGAGGCTGCACTTGAGGCAGCAGATGCCCTTCCTTCCGTATCTTCCGCACAGTCCGCCGTTAACCTTGCCCAGGCAAGCGTTACAAACGCCAGGACTACATACAACAATACCCAGATCACCGATGCCATCGCAGCTGACAAGGCTGCTGATGAGCAGAATGACAGGATCGAGGATATCGCCGAGCTCGAAGAAAAGATCGAGGAGCTGGAAGAGAAGATGACCCTCACTGAGGTCGTCGCTCCCACATCAGGTTATGTCTACAACATCACCATCCAGGACGGAGATGTCATGGAGGACGATAAGACTGTCGTCATGTACATCGTGCCTGACACATCCACATATTCCGTAACCTTTAAGTTCGATACAATGGTCGCGCAGACCATGGACATCGGCCAGTCCCTTACTGTGGATAAGTACTGGGTAGATGACTGTATCATCACCAACATCAAGCCCGACAGCGAAAATCCCAGAGACAGCCGCGAGGTAAAGTGCTCCATCCAGGCTATGTGGGCATGGCCCGGAGAGTCCCTGACAGCAACTGCCGACAAGTCTAATGCCGACTATGAACATGTTATTGCCAGCAGTGCCATTATCGAGGATAACGGCGGTACCTTCGTATATGTTATCCAGGAGTCCACTTCTCCCCTTGGTGACAAGTATGTAGTCAAGAGGGTAAAGGTCGATATCGAAGATACTGACGGAGCTCTTACTGCTATATCAGGAGAGGGCCTCGACGGCAATATGATAGTCATACGAAGTGAAGAGCCTCTCCAGGATGGAGACAGGGTAAGGCTCGAAGACTACAGTAACGAATCTTGATGTGGATTACTGTCTGAAAGGTAGATAGAGATGTCAGTTAAAAGCTGGATAAGAGATTATTTTAAAGAGACAGGGGATATAGGAAAGAGACGATTCAAGAAACTCGTCCTCTCCGCTCCCTTTTGGGTAATAACCATCGCACTGGCCCTTATCATCACAGGTGTTGTGAGATATACCGTCCTTACGGGCAACAGAGCCGATACAAGGATGGCTGAGGTCTGGAGCCAGGGTTCGGACACCCCCTACAGGCACGTGGTGGTATATGCCAGAGGCGCCAGAAGGGAAGGACCCACATCTCCGCTGTCTTATATAGACCAGGATGTATCCCTGAGCAGAAAGGATATCCTTACCATCAGGGATTCTCTTCAGAACATAGTTGATTCCCAGGACAAGGGCAAGAAGGACAAGGGCGTTGATTCAGAAGGCCGCCCCAAGGACTGGGAGGACTGCTTCTCATCATTCCTGACAGCTTCTGTCACCGAGGTGCTGGGAGATGACGCAGGAAGAAGTCCCATAAGCACCGACACACAGGTGGTCGCCATCGAGGGTAACTATCCCGCATTCCATCCCTTCGTATATCTCTCCGGAGGATTCCTTCCCGAGGTTCCCGTGGATCAGGACCAGATCGTCTTAAATGATGTACTGGCCTGGAGATTCTTTAATTCCTATGACGTTATAGGCAACAGGGTCTCCATCTTCGGACATGAATTTGTCGTAACCGGAGTAGTCAAGGAGAATGACAGCTTCATCGATAAGGACTGCGGATCAGGTGAGCCCAGGGCATATATCTATTTCACGGCACTGGAGAAATACGCACCGCTGGATTCAACTATCCAGACAGATCCCGACGGAGATTCGGAGCAGACCACGGAAACAGAGATCCAGTTTGGCATCAACTGCTATGAGGCAATGCTTCCTGAGATGGTCAACAATGTTTCCGTGACGGACGTGAAGAATTCCCTTCCCAACTTCAATAACGCTGACCCCAAGCTCTATGTGGTCAGCCAGACAGGAAGGCTCAACATATTCAAGGTGTGGGATTATATGCTGCCCATGGGTGAGTCGCAGTCTCTCATAGAAGGATATGAGTTCCCTCTTGGAGAGAGAGCCATCACAGCCACTATAAGCCGTCTTTTCATCGATATCATCCTGGTACTGGCAGGAACGGCCCTTCTGTTCCTGGGTATCATAATCGCCATCATGAGAGGAAAGAAGTTTGCGGAGAATAATATCGTAAATCCCCCTAAGGATGATAAGGTGAAGGAGACAAAAGAAGAACAAAAATGACTCTTATTTGAAACATAAAAACAATGCCGGAAAAGTATAATCTTTATATGATGTACTTTCCGGCATTTTAGCTTTTCGGGAACGGAGGTCTATATTTATGATTAATAATAAAATTAAACTATTGATATCATGCGTGGCAGCATCTGTACTCCTTGCAGCATGTTCCATGGATCTTGACAGGGCAGGAAGTGCCTTCTACGATCTCGGCAATAATCTGAACAATGCCGTTGAAGGAGAAGAGGATGAGGAGGATGAGGAGCCCGCTGAGACTGCCGCTCCCACCGAGACAGCTGAAACTTCAGAGGAGACAGAGCCGTCAGAGACTGATCCTGTACCCACAGCTACTCCCGCTCCCACATCTACACCTGTACCTACAGCTACTCCCGCACCCGAAAGAGTAGATCTTTCCGAACTTACAGAAGATACTATCTCCGACGGCATCACCGTAGAGGATGAAGCTTTTGAAGAACACTATGTGGACGGAAGCGATACTACCGTCGCATCCTTCTCAGGAAACAGGATCCTGGTACAGATCGCTGACGCACCTAATGTACAGACATCAGTAAACCTGCTCCTTGACGGATTCTACCAGGAGGCTGCAGGTCTTTATGCAAGATATACCAACGAGGCCCTTTCAGAGGTTGCCCTTGAAGGCGGAACAGTAGTCCTTCCTTCCGATGACGAAGAGCAGGATGAGGATACACAGGAGACAGAAGAGAC
>CACXGG010000156.1 GCA_902767145.1 Oscillospiraceae bacterium
TCAGCAAGGATCGCGGGGTCGGAGAGCCTGTCGAAGAATGAATATGTTCCGCAGACGATACGGTCCTCGTCCTCAAGGGAGAAAGTGCCGTTGGGAAGGAGCTTCAGTTCCCCGTTCTTTACGATATAGGCATATACCCTGCCGTGTCTGTCCACCTTTATCCTGTCGTCGTTGATGTTTATGAGCATGTAATCGCAGTCGTCGGGGACCATCTTTTCAGTCTCCCCGATCACTTCCTCGAACTCCTTACCGGTGCATTCCCTGATCTTTGCTTCGATGGCTTCGGAATGAGGTCCGTAGAACTTCCGGGACTTACTGGAATAAAGGATCATGAGGGTGACAGTGGAACTGTAGTTCATGAAGAGCCTGTCGTTATATTCCTCTTCACCGCCCTTGTGCTTGATGGTATAGTATTCGATCATAAAAGCCCCCTCTTTACCGTTATGACCACACCGGTGTAGTTATCCTGCCTCGGGTGCTTTCTTGTCCTGATATTTATCTTGAGCCTGGATGCGATCTCGGAAGCTGTTCCCATCAGAGTGGTGTTCATATAGGAAGGAAGTGACTGCCAGGGGATGGCGTCCGTAAGGCCGTCGGAACTTACGATGATGACATCACCGTCACAGAGCTTCATGGGTTTTTGAGTATAGATGACCCTCGGGTTTTCGTTGCCCATATAATCCACCAGAGCTCTTCCCTTGGCGTTGGCATATGCCATATGTGTCTGCTTCCCTGCCAGGGCGAAGTTCTTTACCAGTATCGAAACATAGTTCTGTCTTGGATTGAGTATGGTGGCTTCATTGTTCCTTATGAGGATTATATCGCTGTCGCCGACACTGTAGAAATTCAGGTATCCGTTGGAGATATGAGCCATGGCAAGGGTTGCACCGCCGGCGCCTCCATAGTTGTTGTGTAGTTCGTTTGAAAGATCCCTTATCATGTCAGCATTATGGGCGGAGGCAAAGAAACTTATGGGATATGACTTTTCGATCCTCTCCACGATCTTGTCGGCTATATCCTTGCCGTATTTCATGCCGCCCATGCCATCAGCTATACAGACAACAAAGCCGTATTTCTTGATGTCACCCATGGGGGAGATATAATAAGCATCCTCTTGCCTTTCCCTCTTTCCCAATTCATGGAAATATGCAGCATCAAGGGATAGATATTCATCATCAACAGGAACGGTGATCATCTTCTTTGACTGGAGGATGAACATTACGAACGCGGACACAGCCACGATCACGAATATTATCGCGAATCCTATGAGAGCTCTGGTCCCGACATCGAGAACTGCTAACTCAATTATCATCCTTTTCTTCCGTCATCTCTTTGAAGATCTCATCTTCGATACCGGCTTCTTCTTCGTCGTCCTCATCATCTTCATCACTGTCTTCTGCTGTCTCATCTGTGGCTGAAGGAGCCCTTCCGATATATTCAGATATCAGTTCACCTGTATAGAAAGCAAACATGTACTGGGTCACTGCATGAGCCAGGATAAGATAGAAGATGATGGCGATGGCATATGCAAAATAAGTCGTGGTGGAGAACAGTGCAAAGGGGAATACCACCAGGATCAGGATAAGTACTCCGATAAGGCCGAGACAGGGTCCGAACCTCAGAAGGAAGAACAGGAATGCGTTCTTATATAGCTTTGCCAGGGGAAGATCTACGGATACGATCATCTGGTCCACCATATTCTTGATGACTATGAATACAAAGAACATGAATATGAAGAATATGGTCACAACAGTTCCCACCCTGCTCTCGATATTAGTATAGTAGCTAAGTCCCGTAAGGATCATGGCTGTTACGATAAGTGAGATGATCATGTTGCCCAGGGACTGCTTGAAGTTCTTCTTAACGCCTTCCTTGAAATCACTCCAGAGGAAGATACCGCTCTCCCTGTAAAGGTTTCTGTAGATCATGGAGAAGCCGGCCTGGAACGGTCCGAAATTGATAAGGGAGCTTCCCATGAAGAACATTACGCAGAATACCATGATTATGTAGTAGAGCTGATATGCTGCATCGGCACCTACGTCGTTCTGTACCGCTTCGTTGCCGATGATGCCTGCCTGGTTCATGATGGAGACGAAGGTCTCGGGATCAAAGAAGCTGCTGATCTGGGGAAGGAAGAAAAGAGCATATCCGAATGCTACCAGCATCATGGGGATATTAAAGATCATGAAAAGGAAGTTTACCGACATGATGGCGATAAAGTGAGTCCCCAGTGTAGCGAAGAATCTGTAGACCGGGCCATGGGCCTCAGGGACATAATCTTTTGCAGGGACCTTGTTAAACATATACCTTTACTTATCTCCTTCATCCAATGTTCTGTCTAATATATTAGCAAAACAGAGCATTTTCTCAAGTGAGCGTTCGGCAATAGCGCTGTTTTTTTCTTTCTTTTTGTTCTTTCCCTTGAATTTTCCCGGCATCTTATTGACGATACCGAAGTTTGCATTCATGGGAACGAACCTGGTAATACCGCTGTCTGAAACATAGAGAGCCATGGAGCCCATTACAGTATCTGCATCAGGTACGTAAGGAGGATCCATCTCCAGCGCCTTACATGCGGCATAGTAGCCTGCAAGGAAACCGGATGCGGTGGATTCAATATATCCCTCTACACCTGTTATCTGGCCGGCGAAGAAGATCCTGCTGTCTTTTCTCAGGGAATAATCGCTGTTTAAGAGCTTGGGGGAATCGAGATAAGTATTTCTGTGCATAACACCCATCCTAAGATATTCTGCATTCTCAAGACCGGGGATCATACCGAAGACCCTCTTCTGCTCCGGGAACTTAAGTCTTGTCTGAAAGCCCACCAGGTTATACATGGAGCTCTCCCTGTCATCCTGCCTCAGCTGAAGGCAGGCATAGGGCTCCTCCCCTGTCTTAGGGTCCACAAGGCCCACGGGCTTAAGGGGACCAAAGCGCATGGTGTCCTCACCTCTTGAAGCCATGGTCTCGATGGGCATACAGCCCTCAAAGACGATCTCCTTATCAAATCCCTTTACGTCTGCTCTCTCGGCAGTGATAAGGGCATTATAGAAAGCGAGATATTCTTCCTTGTTCATGGGGCAGTTGATATAGTCATCTCCGCCCTTTCCGTATCTGGAAGCCTTGAAGGCTTTTGTCATGTCGATGGAATCCCTTGAGACGATGGGAGCTGCTGCGTCGAAGAAATGAAGGTCATCCTCACCTGTAAGCCTTCTTATATCATCGTAGAGTTCACCGTCGGTAAGAGGACCTGAAGCGATGATGACGATACCCTCATCGGGGATCTTTGTCACTTCTTCCTCATAGATGGTGATATTACTGTCGTTTCTGATCCTGTCTGTTATGAAAGTGGAGAACTCGTCCCTGTCTACTGCTAAGGCTCCGCCTGCAGGAACAGCTGATGCATCGGCTGCTTCCATGATAAGGGAACCTACGCACCTCAGTTCCTCTTTAAGGAGTCCTACTGCGTTCTCTTTATTTGCTGCTCTTAAGGAATTACTGCAGACAAGTTCTGCAAAGTTGTCTGAATGATGGGCAGGTGACTTTCTGGTCTTCTTCATCTCGTAAAGATCGACCCTGATGCCGAATCTCGAAAGGATCCGGGCCGCTTCACAGCCGGCAAGGCCCGCACCGATGACAGTGACATTATGACTCACTCTTCTTCTCAGCCTTTTTCCTCTTGTTGGTGGAACATTCAGCGTTGGAGCATCTGGGATATACCTTGCCCCTGAATCTCTTCATTACCATGTAAGATCCGCACTCTGTACACTTCTTGCCGTCGATGGGAAGATCCCAGGAGATGAACTCACAATTGGGGTTAGATCCCTTTCTGTCGCAGACGTAGAAAGTCTTGTGTCCCTTCTTTGTCTTCTTTACCAGAAGGCCTGATCCGCATACAGGGCAGGAAGCCTTGGCCTTGATCTCGATATTTCTTGTATATGTGCAGTCGGGATAGCAGGAACATGCGATGAACTTACCGTTCCTTCCCTCGCTTATTACCAGCTCGCCCTTGCCGCACTCGGGGCAGACTTCGCCGATCTTCTGCTTTTCGATCTGTACCTCTTCGATGCTCTTCTCTGCAGATAACACCTTCTTGTGGAAATTGGGATAGAAACCGTCAAGTACTGATACCCAGTCGGTGTTTCCGCTCTCTACAAGGTCGAGCTTCTCCTCCATGTTTGCTGTAAAGGAGATGTCTGCGATCTCATTGAAGTTCTTTTCCACCATGGTGGTGACAAGTCTTCCAAGATCCGTGATCTTGAGTTCCTTGCCTTCCTTTTCCACATACTTTCTGTCCTGGATGGTACTGATGGTGGATGAATATGTGGAAGGACGGCCTACGCCTGTCTCCTCCATCATCCTGACGAGGGTTGCCTCTGTGTAATGGGGAGGCGGAAGTGTCTGCTTCTTTTCGAAGACTGTATCCAGGTTCTTAAGGACCTGTCCCTCGGATACTTCGGGAAGAACGTTCTTGTCGCTGTTCTCCTTGTCCTCCTTGATGTCACCGTAGACCTTAAGGAATCCGGGGAATACTACTGTCTCGCCGGAAGCTCTGAAGATCTCTCCGTTGGCTTCTGCATCCAGGGTAACGATATCCAGCTTGGCATCTGCCATCTGGGATGCCAGGAATCTCTCCCATATGAGCTTATAGAGCTTATACTGATCGTTGCTGAGAGAAGACTTGACGTTCTCGGGAGCAAGATCGAAGTGGGCAGGCCTTATTGCCTCGTGTGCATCCTGGGATGAATTCTTATTCTTGAACTCTCTCTTGTAGGGACATACGAATTCCTTGCCGTAGTTCTCGTTGATAAGGCTCCTGGAAGCTGCAACCGCCTCCTCGGAGATCCTGACGGAGTCTGTCCTTATGTATGTAACGAGAGCTGTCTGTCCGATACCTGCGATCTCCACACCCTGATAGAGTTCCTGAGCGATCCTGGTGGTCTTGGATGTGGTGAAGCCCAGTCTCCTGGAAGCTTCCTGCTGCATTGTGGATGTGGTAAAGGGAGCCGAAGGCTTTCTTGTTCCGGAAGACTTCTTTACTGAAGTGACCTTAAGATCGTTGCCCTCCACAGCCTTCATTACCTTCTGTGCTCTCTCCTCCGAAAGGATCCTGCCGTTCTTGGGCTTGTCCTCATCGTTGCCGTAGTACTTTATCTTGAAGGCATCCTTCTTCTTGTCAGGTGTTACAAGAGCAGAGATGAGCCAGTAGTCCTCAGGGATAAATGCATTGATCTCATCATCCCTGTCCATGACGATCTTTGTAACGGCGGACTGAACACGTCCTGCGGAGATCCTGTTCCTGTTGCCTGTGATGATCTTCTTGTGAAGAAGGGGGCTCAGCTCATATCCTACGAGCCTGTCCAGGACTCTTCTCGCCTGCTGTGCGTCCACGAGATCCATATCGATGGCCCTGGGATGCTCGATGGCCTCCATTACCACCTTCTTGGTGATCTCGTTAAATGTGACTCTGCAGTTGGTGGCAGGATCGATCTTAAGTGTGATGGCAACATGCCATGCGATGGCTTCTCCCTCACGGTCAGGGTCCGTCGCGATATAGATCTTATCTGCATCTTTCGCAAGAGCGATCAGCTCTTTCTTTATCTTTACATTCTTATCTATATATAAGGGTTTATAATTATTGGCTGTGTTAACGCCCATTGTATTATCAGGAAGATCTCTGAAATGACCTACTGTAGCGGTGACCTTAAAATCCTTACCCAGGAACCGCTCGATGGTCTTAGCCTTAGCAGGCGACTCAACAATAACAAGATTCTTTCCCATTAACACTCTCCTTAAAAACAAACGCCAAATCTTGTACCCGAATTCTTACAAAGTCATACTATAAGTCAATGTCCCCCAATTGTCAAAACATATTTCCCCCTGTCTTCCTCGATCTTTCTGTCCAGTTCCAGATCCGTCAGGAGCGAAGTAAGAAGAGAAAAAGGGATGGGTATCATGGCGGAAAGATCATCGGCTGTCATGGGTCTTGCGGACAGTTCATCGCATATCATCCTCTTCCAGGAAGACTCATCATCGATGTCATCTCCCGCCAGGATCTTCCGGTTCATGGTCTCGTTTCTTATGCGTTCTATAACCGTAAAGGGATCGATCAGGACCTCCGCTCCGTCCCTTAAAAGATATAAGCCTCCGAGGCAGTCGGCTGAATATATATTATTGGGCAATACAAATACATCCTTGCCCTGGGATGCCGCAAATGATGCCGTGTGTAATGTTCCGCTGAACTGTCCCGCCTGCATGACGAGACAGACGTCGGAAAGAGCTGAGATAAGTCTGTTTCTGGAGGGAAAGTATTGTTTGACTGCCTGCTGCCCCGGAGGCATCTCGGATAGGATCAATCCCTTGTCACATAGTCTTTCATATATATCTTCATTCTCGGGAGGATAGATATTGTCAGGTCCTCCCGCCATTACCGCTATAGTCTTTCCGTAATTATCAAGTGCTGCTTCGTGTGCCTTTCTGTCTATCCCCAGAGCCATGCCGGAGACAGTTACTATCCCCTCCTTGGAGAATTCCTTTACAAAATCCTCAGTGGCATAAAGGGCATATTTTCCGGGGCGCCTGGATCCCACCACTCCTGCAGATCCTCTCATATAGCATTCCCGCAGAAGGTTCCTGTTTCCTCTTATGAAGAACACTCTGGGCATCCCCGTCAGGTTCTTCCAGACAAAGGGATAGTCCTCATCCTCACAGGATATGACACTTATATCGTTCTCATCAGCGGTCTCTATATAAGATTTCAAGAGTTCATCTATCCTGCTTCTGGCTTCGTACATCTCCGCGATCTTTCCACGGGCGCCCGAGGTGAGTTCCATCTTATCCCTGTCCTTGTAAAGACGCTCAAAGCCTTCGCCCGTAATGTCCAGGTGTGAGCTTATGATCCCTTTTGAGATGAGTTCCTTAACCGTATTTCCCGTTATTGTCCCTGAAAACCTTATAGCTGTATATTCCAGATTCCTAAGTTCCAGATCGTTCATCTAAAGCCTCCTTTTGTAGACATATGCTTCGGCTATGTCATTTCTGGTCATATCCCTTCTGCCTTCCATATCTGCGATAGTCCTTCCAACTCTCAGGAGCTTTGAGTAGCCCCTGGCGGACAGACCGCCCCTGATGGCAGCATCAGACGCGTAAGTGACCACATCCTTCCCGGCTCTCAGGACTTCAGCATCTGCTACAGTGACTGTTCCGTTAAAGATCCCGGGATCCTTATATCTCTCCTTTTGTATCTCTCTTACTTCCGTTACCATATTCCTGATATCGGGAGTAAGAAGTCCTTCTGTCTTTTTTGATGTCTCCTCCAGATCCTTTGCTTCGATGCTCCTCATCTCGGTGATGATATCTATCCTGTCCAGGAATGGTCCTGCCAGCTTGCTCTGGTATCTCTTGATGGTATTGGGAGAGCATACGCATCTGGATCCCTTCTCGTAGAGCATCCCGCATTTACAGGGATTGCCTGCACCGACGAATATGAAGGATGCGGGATATGTATACGTATTTCCCTCCTTCACGATCCTGACTATCCTCTCCTCCAGAGGAAGCCTCAGAAGATCCAGCGTGCCTGCCGGGAATTCAGTTATCTCATCTGCAAATAATATCCCGTTGTCAGCCATGGCGATCTCACCCGGGAAGAGGTTTCCGGAGCTTCCCAGCAGCTGGGATCTTGATATGCCGGGATAGATATATCTGAAGGGTCTTGTTATCCCCTTCTTCTCGTCAAAGAGTCCCGCTGTCTCATTTATGGCAAAGACCTGTGATGCTTCCTTCGGTGACAGCTGCGGCATTATCCCGGCCAGTATCTTTCCGGCTATGGTCTTTCCGCATCCGGGACTTCCCAGCATAAGAAGGTTATGCATCCCGCAGGCTGAGATCTGTATCGCCCTGGAAGCTTTTTCCTGGCCTTTAAGGACTGAGATATCTATATATTCATCGTCGTAGATCTTCATCTCACCTTTAAAGCTCTTTGGTGAATAACCGCCTTCGATGAATACCTTTCCCACATCGTCCATGGTGTCCACGGTCTGGGCCCTGATGCCTGCGCATCCTGCGGACATCTTCTCGTCTCCCGGGATAAGTAGATGGTCCATATCTTCACCGATGCTCATAAGCCTTAGTGCCGCTCCGGGAGTTCCTTTTATCTCTCCGTTCAGGGACAGCTCTCCCTCGGCATATACCTTCCTTCCCTCTTCTATGGGAAGCTGGCCTGATACAAAGAGTATCCCCAGTGCCACAGGAAGGTCGAAGGCTGAACCTGACTTCCTCATATAAGCCGGTGATATGGATACTGTTATATGTCCCTTGGGAAGAAAAAATCCTGATGAGACCAGTGCAGATCTGATCCTTCCTCTTGACTCCCTGATGGAGGAATCACAGAGACCAATGATGTCGAAAGTCGGGAGTCCCGGAGATACAGACACCTCTATCTCCGAGATGACTCCCTTAACTCCTTCTGCAAAACATGAGTAGACCTTGAATACTGATTGCTGTTTTTTCATATTATCGTCCTGCCTTTTTATTAAGTTAGAACAAAAAAAGCAGGATTTTGACGACAATCCGTTACAATCCGTTACAAATTCGACAAAGTAAAATATATTTTATGGATATCTGCGAAAAGAGTTGTATAATCTTTAGGTATTTTTATTATTAAAAGAGGTAGATCAAATGGAGATAGGAATCGTAGGACTTCCCAACGTAGGTAAGAGTACACTTTTCAATGCCATAACAAAGGCAGGTGCTGAATCGGCCAATTATCCCTTCTGCACCATAGAGCCCAATGTAGGTATCGTATCCGTCCCTGACAAGAGACTGGACGAGCTGGCTAAGATGTATGATCCGGAGAAGTATACTCCCGCTGTCATCAAGTTCGTTGATATCGCAGGTCTCGTAAAGGGGGCCAGCAAAGGTGAAGGTCTCGGCAACAAGTTCCTCTCCAATATCCGTGAAGTAGATGCCATCTGCCACGTAGTAAGATGCTTCGATGATGACGATGTTGTCCATGTAGACGGAGGCGCAGATCCCGAGAGAGATATCGGGGTCATCGATCTTGAGCTCATCCTTTCCGATATGGAGATCATGGAGAAGAGGATCGAGAGAACAAAGAAGATGATGAAGGGCGGCGACAAGTCCTTCCAGGCAGAACTCGACTGCTACGAGAAGATCTATGCATGCCTTGAGGCAGAAAAGCCTGCAAGATCCCTGGAGTTCACAGATGAGGAACTGGAGTTCACAAAGGATCTTCAGCTCATCTCCATGAAGCCTGTTCTCTTCTGTGCAAATATCGCAGAGGATGATATAAAGAATCCAGACATTCCCTATGTGAATAAAGTAAGAGAGATCGCAGCAAGGACCGACAGCGAGGTCGTTGTCATCTCCGCAAAGATCGAAGAAGAGCTTGGCCAGCTGGAGCCCGAAGACAGACAGATGTTCCTGGATGATCTGGGTATCGACAGCGCCGGACTCGACAAGATGATCCAGGCTTCCTACAAGCTCCTGGGTCTCATCTCCTTCCTGACAGCAGGTCCCCAGGAGGTACGTGCCTGGACCATCAAGAACGGGACAAAGGCTCCCCAGGCTGCAGGTAAGATCCATTCCGACTTTGAAAGAGGATTCATCAGAGCAGAGATCGTCGCATATGATGATCTTATGTCCTGCGGATCCATGGCAGCTGCCAAGGAAAAAGGTCTTGTAAGATCCGAGGGCAAGGAATATGTCATGAAGGATGGAGACGTTACCCTGTTCCGTTTCAACGTCTGATATCTTTTTGAACTTAAGATCATGGCTCCGCATTCCTGCGGAGCCATTTTTGTTTCGGCTGTTTTAAAATTCTCCGAAATATGTACGTATTAAACTTCTACGTACCAAAAACGGAGAATTCTTATCAAGATTCTCCGTTTTTAAGTCGCTATTGCCTTACTTCGTCCCCGATTCGGAGAATTCTCTCTGATCAGCCCAGGGTGGCTTCACCATTTCCGCCTATATCTATCTCGTCACCCAGGAATGTGGGCTTGGGCTTAATGATGCAGAAGAAGAAATCCTTCATCCTGGCCAGGATCTCCCTGGTGTTCCAGGTAAGGAGCGAGGATCTGGAAAAACCGTGGCCTGTGGCACATACTCCCTGCACTTCCATACCCATGGCATTGGCATTATAAAGGGATCTGTAGAGATGGTATCTCTGGGTGACGACGATGGCGCTTTCCACACCGAAGATCTCCTTAGCCCTGTACATAGTCTCGTAGGTGGAGAATCCCGCGTGGTCCATAAAGATGTCTTCAGACGGCACGCCTCTTTCCATGGCATAATTTCTCATTACGTTTACTTCGTCGTAGTTGCTCTTACCGTGGTCACCGCTCATGAGGATCTTGGGAGCCTTGCCTTCGAAATAAAGATCCACGGCGATATTTATCCTGTCCTCAAGAAGGGGCGACGGTGTATCTTCATAAACACCGCAGCCCAGGACGATGATGCAGTCAGCATCTTCTATGGTGACATCTGATATATCGTCGAAGATCTTTCCCTTTGTTGAAAAGACTACTGCAAGATTTGTGGCTGTTGCCACTATAACTGCGATGATAAAGACGATGAATACGGCTTTAAACAGATTCTTTATCTCTTTTTTGGTCGGCTTTTGAATATTCATTACTTATCTCTTTCATCTTTTTCCCGAGGAAGATGATGGTCACCATAGACATGAGGAATATGAAGAGCATCATGGACTCGGATATTACTGCGAATATCATCGGAAGATCGATGATCGCAAAGAATAGAATGGCGACAAGGACAGTTCCCGAAAGATGGACTGCACTTGTGGCGATTATATATTTTCTCAGATCGGGATTAACCGGAAACGGTGCTCCGGCAATGAGATATATAAGGAAGGCCGCACTTAAGGCAGCACATACCAGAGCTGTTATAAGTCCGGTACTCATATACGGATACCTCTTTCGTGAAGCTGCTCCTTAATGAGCTTTTCAACTTTCTCATTAAGGTCTTCAAGGCTTCCTGAATTATCTATCTCAAAGTCAGCAAGGGCTGCATATTCGTCGTTGGTCATCTGGACTGCCATGCGCCTTTTTGCATCCTCGCGGTCAAGTCCCCTGTCCACCAGTCTATCAAGCCTGATGCTGTCGTCGCATGTTACGGCCCAGATCTGGTTGCAGTGGTCAACAAATCCCTTGCTAACGGGAATAGGAACATCAAGGACTACACACTTTGTCTTCTTCTCCCTCTCCTTCTGAAGTTCCTCATCCATATACTCAAATACATACTTGTGGATGATGGAGGAAAGGATATCCAGGAGCTTGTTATCCGTGAAGACGATGGAAGATACATACTTCCTGTTCAGTGAACCGTCACTGCTAAGAGCCCTCTTTCCGAAGACCTCAGCGATCTCGGGAATAGCTCTTCCGTCTTCTCCCGTGACCATCCTGGATATCTCGTCAGCATCCAGGACCCTGAGTCCTTTCTCTGCCAGGATACCGCTTACGGTACTCTTGCCTGATCCTATTGCACCCGTTATACCTAAAACGAACATCTTATTTTGCCTCCAGCCAGTTTTTGCCGATATGCACATCGGCTACAAGGGGGATATCGAGCGTGACTGCAGATTCCATCTCCCTCTTGAGAAGATCTGCCGCCTTCTGTGCATCCTTCTCATCGCATTCGACTATAAGTTCGTCGTGGACCTGCATGATGAGCTTTGCATCGGGAAGTTCCTCCCGGAGCGCCAGATAGACCTTGTTCATGGCGATCTTTATTATGTCGGCGGCAGTGCCCTGGATAGGCGTATTCATTGCCACCCTGTATCCGAAGTTCTTAACGTTCCTGTTCTGGCTCTTGAGCTCGGTGAGCTCCCTTCTCCTGCCGAACATGGTCTCCACATATCCCAGCTTCTCGCCTGTAACCTTAAGGCTCTCCAGAAATCCTGTGATCCCCGGGAACTGCTTTCCGTAGTCCTCGATGAGCTGGCCTGCCTCCCTGAAGGAGATGCCCAGGTCGTTGGAAAGACCGTAGTCTGAGATACCGTAGATGATACTGAAGTTGACCGTCTTGGCCATGGATCTCATCCTGGGAGTTACATCCTCCTTTTCGACACCGAAGACCTTCATGGCTGTCCTGGTATGGATATCATCGCCGTTTATGAAAGCTTCGGACATGACCTCATCCTTACTCATGGCAGCAAGGAGTCTCAGCTCGATCTGGGAATAGTCGGCATCAACCAGGACCTTTCCCTCAGGAGCTATGAAGCACTCCCTGATCCTTCCGCCGTCAGATGACCTGACAGGGATATTCTGAAGGTTGGGCTCAGTGGAAGAGAGCCTTCCCGTATTTGTCATGGCCTGGGTAAAGGTAGTCCTTATCCTGCCGTCTTCTTCTATCTTGTCCTGAAGTCCCACTGCATATGTGGAATCAAGCTTTGAAAGACCTCTGTACTCGATGATCCTGGAGATGGAAGGATGATATTCCTTAAGCCTGTTGAGCTCGTCTATCGATGTGGAATATACTCCCGTCTTTCCCTTCTTTCCGTGGGGCAGGGCCAGCTTGTCGCTGTCGAAGAGAACCTCAGCCAGCTGCTTGGGAGATGCGATATTAAACTTTACTCCCGTAAGGTCGTATATCTCGTTTTCAGTCTTTCTGAGCCTGTCAGAGAACTCCTGATGAAGCTCCGAGAGCATATCCTTGGAAACGTACATTCCGTTTCTTTCAATGGCATCAAGGGTCACTACCAGAGGAAATTCTATCTCATAAAGGAGCTTCTCCTTCTTCTTCTGTGAGATGATGCTGTCGAGGCGTCTTGCGATAAAGAGGTTAAGTACTACTCTCTTAGCAGCGGAAAGGCTTACTGACTCCTGGGGTTCCCCGAAGAGCTGGGCAGTAAGATCCAGCTGCTTAGGTGCCAGGTCCTCGTCCTCCAGCGGATAGGGCCTGAAGAAAAGGCTCTCATAGAGCCTGGAGATATCAGGCCTGCTGCCGTCTATAAGATTAAATACATAACCTGCGATGGCTGTATCAAATACATATTCGATGCCGGGAAGCGCCCTGTGCATCTCCTTGGACCTGTTCTTGTAATCGAAGGATACCAGCTTTATATCCTTATGTCCCTTGAAGATATCGTAAAGATCGTCAGGATCCTTTACAAAGACCCTGCTGTCGTTATAAAGGGCAAGGAGTGCTTTTCCGGAAACGAAGTCCACACCTGCCATATCCCCGTCCTTAAGGACTATATCCTCATTTTCTACTATATGGATACTCTTGTTAAGGGTCTCGAAAAGATCAGAAAGTTCTTTTATCTCGGGATCCTCATCCTCCGCGTCGGGAGCAGTGACAGTGGCCTTCATATCATCAAGTCCCAGCTTCTTGGTGAGCTGCCTCAGGGAAAGCCTGTACAGGGCATCGTAAAGGCCCTGTCTGTCCTTTATATCGCGGTAGGAGATATCATCTGTTCCGAAGGGCACGGGAACATTTCTGTCTATGGTGCAGAGCTTCAGGTTAAGATCGAGAAGCTCCCTGGATGATGAGATATTCTTTGCAAGAGCCGGAGTCATCTTGTCAGTATTGGCAAGAACGCCCTCCAGATCCTTATACTCGGCGATGAGCTTAAAGGCCGTCTTCTCACCTACTTTATCCACGCCCTTTATGTTATCTGACGTATCACCCATAAGTGCCTTAACATAGACGAAAACATCAGGTTCAACCCCATATGTTTCCTTAAAGGACTCCCTGGTGATAAGGACCCTGGGCGGCTTACCCTTGCCGCTCTGGGGCATGATGACCTTTACGCGGTCACTGAGGAGCTGGTAGTCGTCGTGGTCACCACTCAGGATAAAGACTTCGTCTCCTGCTTCTTCACCGAGCCTTGAAAGGGTACCGATGAGATCGTCTGCCTCATAGCCCTCCATCTCCATACGGGATATACCCATGAGGTCAAGAAGTTCCTTGACTATGGGCATCTGCTGTGAGAGCTCCGGGGGCATACCCTTTCTCTGTGCCTTATATTCTGAAGACATCTTATGTCTGAAAGTGGGAGCCTTCAGGTCGAAGAGCACACAGATATCAGTAGGTCCGTACTCGTCCCTTACGCTCAGGAGCGTATTGAAAAATCCGTTCAGGGCTCCTGTGGGAGTACCGTCGGGAGCTGTCATTGGGGCACGGCCGTAAACGGCATAAAATGCCCTGTTCATAATGGAATTTCCGTCGACGAGTAAGATCTTTTTATTCATCTTTCTTCTCTTTCCTGTCAAGACGGCTCTGATGCACGGCATGGGCCGTGGAGATCATGAGCTTGATCCTGTTGAGCTGGTTGGCCTCGGATGCACCGGGGTCATAGTCGATGGGGATGATGTTGCTCATGGGATACTGTCTTCTCAGCTCCTTGATCATTCCCTTACCTGTTACATGGTTGGGCAGGCATGCGAAGGGCTGGGCGCAGATGATATTCGGTACACCGTCCTGGATGAGCTCGATCATCTCAGCCGTCAGGAACCATCCCTCA
>CACXGG010000157.1 GCA_902767145.1 Oscillospiraceae bacterium
CGTTCTTGTCTATCTCTATGACGGCGAGAACGATCCCGGATTTTACTTCTACAATCCTTCCACGAGAACGATAACGCCTTATGTCAAGGGCAATACCATAATAAGACCCGGTGTGGTCATGTCCATGATGGACATCCCCGAGGATGTTACCCTGCCCTCAGGCCTCACCCCGGAGACCATCCAGATCAACGGTCAGAATGTTGCCGGCTTCAGGGACAAAGAGGGTGCCTTCATCGTCTATCTTAAGGATGAGAACGGCAATGCCGGTTTCTTCAGGTTTGATGAGGAGACGGGAATGTTCTATGAATATGTCCAGGTGGACCGTACAGCTGAGAAGATCTTCAGGGTCCTTTTCAGGGTCTTCATGTGGATAGCCATCATCGAGTCTGTCATGATCGTCGTGATCATCTATGTTGTAAGAAAGGTCATCAAGAAGAAGACACAGCCAAGGCCTAAGAGAGTATGACGATCAGGGAACTGTTTTACGGCTGCGAGCGCTTTGACGCCAAGCAGGAAAAGAAGAGGATGTTCATCATGTACTTCATAAGCGGTATCGCCACGACCCTGGCGAACTGCGTGTGCTTCGTCCTCTTCGATAAGCTCGTCTCTTCCCACGCATATGTAACCATCATCAGATGGGAATTCGATCTTTTCCTTCTGCTCAATCAGATCATCGCCTGGATCGCCTGCGTGCTCACGGCTTTTTTTACGAACAGGGCCTGGGTCTTCAGGTCGAAGGGGACCATCTGGCTGGAGCTTCTGGGCTTTACCGCCGCCAGGCTCTTTTCCTTCATCACCATAGAGCTGGGACTCTTTACCGTGATGGTAATGTTCCTGGAGCATAATTTCGGGATAAGCACTGACCAGCTCATCGTGGAGATCCTGGGATTTGATTTTACATATCTCTATATAGTAAAGATGCTGAATTCGATTATACTTGTAGCAGCGAATTTCTTAATGAGTAAACTATTAGTCTTCAGAAAAGGAAGACAAAGACCGGAGGACAGTCTATATGTCGGAAAACAAAACACCTGAATTTCTTACGGAGGCCCTCAAGTTCGGGATCAACCTGGGACTTGACCGCATGGAAAAGCTCACGTCACTTATCGGAGATCCCCAGAAGGATATAAAGGCAGTCCATGTGGCAGGCACCAACGGCAAGGGTTCCGTATGTACCTATATCGCATCGGTGCTGGCAGCATCGGGAAAGAAAGTCGGAATATTCACCTCCCCCTTCCTGGAGAGATTCTCCGAGAGGATGAGGATCGTGGACGGCAGGGAAGGCCTGGACAGGCTCTTCTCCGATGAGACATACGGCGAGATAGGTCAGGCTGATCTGGACCGCCTTTCCGGAATGGTCAAGGAGGCCAGCGATAAGATGGTATCCGAAGGCTTCGAACACCCCACGGAGTTTGAGCTGGTCACGGCCATCTGCTTTTTGTGGTTCGCCGAAAACAATATCGACATCGCAGTCCTGGAGACAGGTCTTGGCGGAAGGCTCGATTCCACCAACGTGATCTCATCTCCTCTTTGTACCGTCATCACATCCATCGGATATGATCATCAGGACAGGCTCGGTTCCACCATCGAGGAGATCGCCTCCGAAAAGGCCGGGATCTTTAAGAGCGGCTGCCCCGTCATCGCCCAGGATCCTTCTGAGATGATCCTTTCCGGGGAGGATGCCCTTGCCGTAAGAAACGTCCTGAGCGAAAAGGCGGTAGTCCTGGGTGCTCCCATCACCTTCATCTCCACCGGTGATATCGACACAAGATACGAGAACGGAAAGATGGAGTTCTCTTTTGAGAACGATCCCAACCCTTATACATCATGTCTTCTGGGTGAGCACCAGGTAAGAAATGCCGCTGTTGCCATCGCCGCAGTAAGGACCATTCCCGGGATATTCCAGGAGGATATCTTCTACGGCATCAGCCATGCCAGATGGAAGGGCAGGGCTGAGATCCTTTCCACGGATCCCCTGGTGCTCCTGGACGGAGGACATAATGTCCAGTGCGCCGAGTGCCTGGCAGATCTTATAAACGGGCTGGCTCCCCACGAGCCTTTAAGGGCCGTCATGGGTGTCATGAGGGACAAGGATTACGAAGGTATGCTCAAGGTCTATATGGACAAAGAGACGAGGTTTGCGGACATAATTGCCGTCAAAGTAGACAACCCCAGATCTCTTGAGAGTACGGAGCTTTGTGATACAATCAGTTTTATGTATAATAACAGGGTCGATGTGGAAGCCGTCGATGATGCAGTATATGCATTCAGAAAGGCTTATATCAGATCGGTCAAAGACAGATTACCTCTGGTCGTCACGGGATCACTTTATCTCATCGGCCAGATCAGGGAAGAGGCAATAAGATGCACGACTACAAACAGTATGCTTCAAGGCTGAGTCCTATCGAAGAAAAGGACCTTATACTTTTCGACATGAGCCCCGAGGAAAAGGCGCATGCCGTTAAGCAGTATAACCGTGCGCTCATGAACAGCCTGAGGGAGGGAACTGACGTTGCCCAGATCATGCTGAAGCCTCTTATCGCGAAATATCCTTCCTGGGGAGATCCCGCACTTCTTTTCGGAATCTGCCTGGCTAAGGAGGAACAGTTTGCAAGAGCCGAGAGCGCATTTGAGTTCGCAGTAAATGCAACCCTCGGATCCGGAAATAACCTGACAGTTGCCCAGGAGGCCATAAAGGCTGTAAGAGAGGACATGAAGACAATGCCTCCCAAGCCTGAGACTCCCAGGAGCTCCAAGAACTGGACATCCCTGGTATCCGAGGACGGTAAGCCCTCCGGAAGGACAGGAATGCAGGCTCCCATCCTTGTAAGGGCATCCAACAGGACAAAGGATTTCCAGATGGCCACCGACAAGGAAAGAAGAGATGTCATGATGAGATCTGCTTCTGCCGGTGACGAGATGCCCGGTGACGATATCGATATCGAGAGCGTCAGGACAAAGGGCGACAATATGAGGCTCGCAGTCAGGATGATCGTTGCAGTCCTCATCATCGCAGCGGCTTTTGCCCTTATCTGGTTCCTGATCATCCCCGGCTTTGCGAAGCTCCGTAACAGCAGCGATACCGAGGCGAGACTGGACTACCTTATCGAGAAGATGGAAGAGAACAAGGAAGACCCTGAGGTTGCCAAGATCATCGAGGATTATGCAGATAAGTTCGGTGACGGCAGCAGCAATAGTGATAATGATAATAATGAGGCCACTGAGGTGACGGCTGCGGAGACTGTAGCAGAAACAGCAGCAGAGACGGCTGCTGAGACGGCGGCAGAATCTGCTCCTGAGACAGAGGCAGAGACAGCTTCTGAGGAAGCACCGGAGTCATCTGAAGTGGACGATGGAGGAGAAGAATGAACTACATAAGCACAAGAGGTTTTGACAGGAAGTTTTCGGCATCTGAAGCTATAGTCCTCGGAATAGCTCCTGACGGCGGACTCTTTGTCCCCGAGTCAGTTCCCGTCCTGACATCTGACGATATAGAAGAGATGAAGAACATGCAGTTCTACCAGATATCTGCACGCGTCCTTTCCAAGTTCCTCACCGATTTTACGGAGAGCGAGCTCCTGGACTACACATCCCAGGCATACAGCGAGGAGAAGTGGGGCGAGAATCCCGTTCCCCTGGTACAGCTCAATGCCTATAACGAAAGGGAATATATCCTGGAGCTGTGGCACGGACCTACGGCTGCATTTAAGGATGTGGCTCTCCAGCTCCTGCCCCATCTCATGACGGCTTCCATCAGAAAGACAGGTGAGAGCAAGAAGATCTGTATCCTCACAGCTACTTCCGGTGATACGGGTAAGGCTGCCCTTGAGGGATTCAAGGATCTTCCCGGAACTGAGATCATCGTCTTCTATCCTTCTGACGGAGTATCCGAGGCACAGAAGCTCCAGATGGTCACCACCACAGGAAACAATACACATGTTATCGCAGTCAACGGATGCTTCGACGATGCCCAGACCGGCGTTAAGAAGATCTTTGCAGATAAGGAGTTCAACGAGAAGCTGAATGCCGGCGGCGTTAAGCTCTCCTCCGCCAACTCCATCAACTGGGGCCGTCTCGTTCCCCAGATCGCATACTATGTCTACTCCTATGTGGAGCTTCTCAGGACAGAGAAGATCGAGGCAGGCGAGGCCATCAATATCGTAGTTCCCACAGGTAACTTCGGAAATATCCTGGCTGCCTGGTATGCAAAGCAGATGGGTATCCCTGTAAAGAAGCTCATCTGTGCCTCCAACAGGAACAAGGTCCTCTGCGACTTCTTCAGTTCCGGTAAGTATGACAGGAACAGGGAGTTCTTCAAGACCACTTCCCCTTCCATGGATATCCTTATCTCCTCAAATCTCGAGAGACTTCTTTTCGAGATCACAGGCCAGGATGCAGGCACGGTGAAGGAGAGGATGAACGACCTTTTCGAGAAGGGTGTCTACTCTGTAGATCCCAAGACACTGAAGCAGCTCCAGATGCTCTTTGTGGGTGGTTTTGCCGATGAGACCGGTGTCTCCAAGACGATCCTGGATGTCTACGACAGGACTGACAATGTCATCGATACCCACACGGCAGTCGGATTTAATATCTATAACCGTTACCACCAGCGTTCCGGCGATGAGTCCAAGACTGTTTTCGCTGCTACAGCTTCGCCCTTCAAGTTCTCTCCCGCAGTTATGGACGCGCTGAGAGGTCAGGGCTACAGCAATGGAAGATCTGTTGAGACTGTCATCGCAGAACTTGCTGAGGAGAGCGGTCTTGAGATACCCGAAGGCATCAAGGATCTGTCCTCCAAGGAAGTGCTCCATAAGGACATCATCGAGAAGGATGACATGGAGGAGAAAGTTCAGAGCATTTTGATCGGATAATCCGCCATTTTTTACAAATATTTATTGTTTATTAACGGCCCCCGTTATGATAAAATTCATCACAGAATTTTATAACGGGGGTCAGTGTATATGCCAAAGCTTACAGATATCAACAAGATCCTGATCATCGGCTCCGGTCCCATCATCATCGGACAGGCATGTGAGTTCGACTATTCAGGAACACAAGCGTGTAAGGCGCTTCGGAAGTTGGGTTATGAGATCGTTCTCGTCAACTCCAATCCCGCCACCATCATGACAGATCCTGATGTTGCAGACAGGACTTATATCGAACCTTTGAATGTTTCAAGGTTGTCACAGATAATCGAAAAAGAACGCCCGGATGCTCTGCTCCCCAACTTGGGAGGTCAGTCCGGGCTTAATCTTTGCTCTGAGCTTGCTAAGGAAGGTATCCTGGAGAAGTACGGAGTAAAGGTAATCGGTGTCCAGGTCGACGCCATCGAGAGAGGTGAGGACAGGATCGAGTTCAAGAACACCATGAACTCCCTTGGCATCGAGATGCCCAGGAGCCACGAGGCTTATTCTGTTGAGGAAGCTCTTAAGATCGCAGACGAGCTGGGTTATCCCGTAGTCCTTCGTCCCGCTTACACCATGGGTGGTGCCGGCGGCGGTCTCGTATATAACGTAGATGAATTAAAGACGGTATGTGAGAGAGGCCTTCAGGCCAGCCTTGTAGGACAGGTCCTTGTAGAGGAGTCCATCAGCGGCTGGGAGGAGCTTGAGCTCGAGGTCGTAAGAGACGCAAAAAACAATAAGATCACAGTCTGCTTTATCGAGAATATCGACCCCATCGGAGTACATACAGGTGACTCCTTCTGTTCAGCTCCCATGCTCACCATCTCCGAGGAGATCCAGGCAAAGCTTCAGGAGGCTTCCTACAAGATCGTGGATGCCATCGAGGTTATCGGCGGATGTAACTGCCAGTTCGCACATGATCCCGTTTCCGACAGGATCGTCGTAATCGAGATCAATCCCCGTACTTCCAGATCTTCCGCTCTTGCTTCAAAGGCAACAGGTTTCCCCATCGCTCTCGTATCCGCTATGCTCGCATGCGGACTTACACTTGATGAGATCCCCTGCGGAAAGTACGGAACACTTGATAAGTACGTACCTGACGGAGACTATGTAGTAATCAAGTTCGCAAGATGGGCTTTCGAGAAGTTCAAGGGTGCTGAGGACAAGCTGGGCACACAGATGCGTGCCGTCGGTGAGGTCATGAGCATCGGTAAGACATATAAGGAAGCTTTCCAGAAGGCTATCAGATCCCTTGAGACAGGAAGATACGGTCTCGGATTTGCAAAGAACTTCCATGACAAGAGCAAGGAAGACCTTATGATGATGCTCAACTCTCCCACGTCTGAGAGACAGTTCATCATCTATGAGGCTCTCCGTAAGGGTGCCACCATCGATGAGATCTATGAGGTTACAAAGATCAAGCACTGGTTCCTTGAGCAGATGAAGGAGCTCGTAGAAGAGGAAGAAGCTCTTATGAAGAATAAGGGTGAGATCCCTTCCAAGCCCGTTCTCCTTCAGGCTAAGCTGGACGGATTCTCCGACAGATATCTTTCCAAGATCCTGGAAGTATCCGAGGATGATGTCAGAGCCAAGAGATATGAGTACGGCATCAAGGAAGCCTGGGAAGGCGTTCACGTATCCGGTACACAGGATGCTGCCTACTACTATTCCACATATCACCTTTCAGAGGACAAGAGTCCCTGCAATACAGATAAGCCCAAGATCATGATCCTTGGCGGCGGTCCCAACAGGATCGGTCAGGGTATCGAGTTCGACTACTGCTGCGTACATGCAGCACTGGCTCTCAAGAAGCTGGGCTTCGAGTCCATCATCGTCAACTGTAACCCTGAGACGGTTTCCACAGACTATGACACATCAGACAAGCTCTACTTCGAGCCCCTTACACTTGAGGATGTCCTTTCCATCCATGAGAAGGAGAAGCCCGTTGGAGTCATTGCACAGTTCGGAGGCCAGACTCCTCTTAACCTTGCTGCACAGCTCAAGAAGAACGGCATCAACATCCTCGGTACATCTCCCGAGACCATCGACCTGGCTGAGGACAGAGACCACTTCCGCGCTATGATGGATAAGCTCAATATCCCCATGCCTGAGGCCGGTATGGCTGTAACAGTTGACGAGGCTCTCGAGATCGCCAACAGGATCGGTCAGGGAATCGAATTCGACTACTGCTGCGTACATGCCGCTCTGGCTTTGAAGAAACTCGGCTTTGAGTCTATCATCGTAAACTGCAACCCTGAGACGGTTTCAACAGACTACGATAC
>CACXGG010000158.1 GCA_902767145.1 Oscillospiraceae bacterium
GAATACTTTCTGGAATATACAAGGGCAGGAGATCCTGTTTCCAGGCGTTATCTCTATCCCCTCATGAACTTTTCCGATTCCCTTCACGGCGAGGTGGAGATGTATCTCACATTTAAGTGTAACAGGGATGAGATCGATTCCTTCGAAGCGGTAAAGGCCAATCTGAAACAGGACGGCTATACCACTTTCCATATTATCGCGAATTCCACCACTTATCATATCTCCGGAAGGCTCCGTAAGATGAACTCCACCGAGGAGCAGTATCTCCGTGATTATCTCGGTGATCTGGGATATACGGGTTCTGAAGTGGACAGGGCTTTTCTCCCTTATGTAGTGGAGCCTGATACGGTCAATACAAACAGGAACCTGGTGGTGGGCATCGCCCTTCTTGCCATCTCTGTCCTCCTGACTTCCTACATAGTCGTCCGGCTCAGGAAAGAATAAAAGATCGATATATAGCGCCCCGCATAACTTAAGATGCAGGGCGCCTGTTAAAGGGGTTCCCTCGTCCTGCTTATCGGCCAGAATACAGGACGGGGGATCTTTTTATGAAAAAGACTTAGATATTGAACTCGAAGATCTTAAGATCCAGAAGTTCCTTTGTTCTGTCGTCGGGCTGACCGCAGCCTACGAAGACCTTGGCCTTTGAGCCTCTTACAGCTCTTACGCCCTCATCATCGACTGTTGTGAAAGACCAGGCAGGTACCTTGATCTCCACTTCAGATGTGGACTTCGGATCCACAGTGATCCTCTCAAATGCAGCCAGGTGGGGATGAAGTGTCTCGTTGGAGTCTTCATTCTTTACGTAGACCTGTACTACCTGGGTACCCTTTATATCAGAGAAGTTCTCTGCCTTTACCTTTATGACCATTCCCTCATCAGATGCCTTTTCGAAGCTGCCGCCTGATACGACGTCTGCCTCAGTGAGCTTGATATCGCTGTAGGTAAGTCCGTATCCGAAGGGATAGAGAGGTGTTGTCTCGATATATCTGTATGTCCTTCCCTTCATGGAATAATCCGTGAACTCGGGAAGATCAGATGTTGTCTTATAGACTGTAACGGGAAGCTTTCCGGAAGGATCGATCTTTCCGCTTAAGATCTCACCTACTTCCTTTGCTCCGCCGGCACCGGGATACCATACCTGAAGGATGGCATTTGCGTCCCTGTCGGCAACTGACATATCCATGGCGGATCCTGTCATGGAGAGAAGTACCACCGGTACTCCCTTTTCCTTGGCTGTGGCCAGGACTTCATCCATGAGCCTGCACTGTACTTCAGGGTATCTGAGGTCGATCTTGTCGCCGGATGCGAACTGGTTTCCGGTATCGCCCTCTTCGCCTTCCAGGTTTTCGTCGAGGCCGAGGCAGAGGAATACCACATCTGAATGCTCGGTGACGATCTTTGCCTCTGACAGTCTGTTATAAGGTCTTGCCAGATTGTCGGGCTTCTCCTCGAAGATATCCGTTCCTTCTGAATAGAGGATCTGGCTGTCGGGGAATGCGGCCCTTATTCCATCTATGAGGGTCACGTTGATGGATGATGTTCCGTGGTAGTTTCCTACGGGTGCCTTTCTGCTGTCGGCATTGGGTCCGATGACACCGATCTTCTTTGCCTTGTCCTTTGACAGAGGAAGGATGCCGTCGTTCTTCAGCATTACTACGCACTCTGCGGAAGCTCTTGCAGCTACCTTGAGATGCTCGGGGCATTCCACCTTTTCGTAAGGGATATCATCATATTCTGAACCGTCGAAGAGGCCCAGCATGAACCTTACGGTGAAGAGCCTGATGGCGGATTCCCTGACGTAGTCCTTGGATACCTTACCGCTCTTCACTGCCTTTTCGAGTGCCAGATATGTACAGCCGCAGTTAAGGTCGCAGCCCGTCTTGAGGGCAAGTGCCGCACTGTCTTCTATCGTCTTTGTTACCCTGTGGTTCTCGTGGAAATCGCGGAGGGCCCAGCAGTCGGAAACGTAGTGGCCTTCAAAGCCCCACTCGCCCCTGAGGATATCGTTCATAAGGTAGTCGTGGGCACAGGCGGGATCGCCGTTGACCCTGTTGTAGGCACCCATTACGGCCTCTACCTTGCCTTCCTTTACGCAGGCCTCGAACTGGGGGAGATATGTCTCGAAAAGATCCTTCTTGTTTGCCTTTGCATCAAAACTGTGCCTTAAGGCCTCGGGACCGGAATGTACGGCAAAATGCTTTGCGCAGGCAGCTACCTTGTAGCCGTCGCCGTCACCCTGAAGTCCTTCGATAAAGGGGATCGCCATATCCTTGATGAGGACGGGATCCTCACCATATGTCTCCTGTCCTCTTCCCCACCTGGGGTCTCTGAAGAGGTTGATGTTGGGGGACCAGTAAGTAAGTCCCTTGTATATGTCACGGTCTTCGTGCTTTGAAAACTCGTTATATTTCGCTCTTGCTTCTGTGGAAACGACATCGCCCACTTCCTTCATGAGCTCTTTATCAAATGTCGCTCCAAGTCCGATGGACTGGGGAAAGCTGGTGGCCGTGCCGGCTCTTGCAACTCCGTGGAGGCCTTCATTCCACCAGTTGTACTCGGGAATGTTGAGTCTCTCTATCGCGGGTGCGTCGTAGCGGAGCTGGGAGATCATCTCCGAAAGATCCATCTGATCTACAAGTTCCGTTGCTCTTTGTCTTGCCTGTTCTCTGTTCATATAGCTGTCTCCAGTCAAATATTGCTAAATACTTTATTTTTTTGACAATAATTGCTAAAATATCTTTTGAGTCATGAAGAAGGAGGGGCGGATCATGGATCACGAATCGCCTGAGAGCTTTCAGCAGCCCATTAGAGAATTCGTAAAACGTTATCTTGACGGAGAGACCGAGAACGTTGACTATGTACCGAAGAGCAATATGCGTATCTGGTACAACTATCAGGTCGAAGGTTACCCTCTCCACAAGCACTCTGCCTTAGAGGTAGTCCTTCCCGTCGAGAATGGCTACAAGTATATAGCCGACGGCAGGAAATTCCAGCTCAGCAGCGGAGATATCCTTTTTATTCCACCCAACTGTCTTCATGAAGTTGAGTGCGACACAGAAGGCCGCAGGTTCATCTATCTCTTTGAGATAGGTTTTCTTAAAAACTTTTTCGACTACAATGAACTCGATGATTTCTTCAGTGAGCCGAGACTTCTCAATTCCAATACCCATCCCGATATCTACAACAAGATCCGGAAGCTCTTCCTTGAGATGTCGGATGTATACTTTATGTATACAAACAAGGTCTGTGAGATGACCATCTTCTCCAAATTGATGGAGGTCTTTGCTATCATTGCCCAGGAGGCTTCCCAGGAGAATGCCATCCATTTCGATAACGATAAGCAAAGGGAGAACTTCTTCAAGTTCAACAGCCTTATCAAGTACATAAACTCACATTATATGGATAATCTGAGCCTTGAGTATGCAGCTACTTTCGTAGGCTTTTCCAAGTTTCACTTTGCAAGGCTGTTTAAGGAATTTACCGATTCTTCCTTCTACGATTACCTTACACACAGGAGGATCATCGCTGCCAAGGCACTTCTTGAGGATGATGCTCTTTCCATCACCGATATCGGTGAGATGTGCGGCTTTACGAATCAGTCTACGTTCACCAGATGCTTTTCAGCTCATGTGAACATGACACCTTCTAAATACCGTCAGACCATCAGGCAGTCCAGGATAGTCTGATAACTTCTGATATTGAACCGGAATTGTGCGGGAGCCCCAAAAGGCTCCCGCTTTTTTGTTTATCAGTTCCGATCAACCCTTTACCGATCCGAGGGCAACACCGGCTACGATGTACCTGGAAAGGAGAAGGTAAACAACTATAAGAGGAAGAGCTGTAATGGTAAGTCCAAGATAGATGGAACCGAACTCTGTCTTATAGATATCGCCTCGAAGGAGCTGGACCATCTGGGGAAGAGTCTTCTTCTCCTTTGCCGTCAGAAGGACGGAGGGCTCGAAGAGTCTGTTCCAGTTAGCAACGAAGGTGAAGATAGCCTGTGTTGCGATAGCCGGCTTCATGATGGGGAGAACGATCTTGTTGAATGTGTAGAACTCGCCTGCGCCGTCGATCCTGGCAGACTCAACGATCTCGATGGAGAGGGAAGCCTGCAGGTACTGTCTCATGAAGAAGACCATCATGGGAGCTGCGATGGAAGGCAGGATGAGCATCAGTCTGTTGTTTGTAAGTCCAAGTCTGTATGCTGCCTGGTAGAAACCGATAAGGGTTACCTGGCCGGGGATCATCATGACACCCATGATGAAGCTGAAGAATGCGTTCTTGAGCTTCCACTCATATGCTGTGATAGCGTATGCAGTAAGAGATGAGAAATATACTGCAAGGATCGTAGCAGATGTAGAGATGATAGCGGAGTTCATGAATCCTACTGAAGGCTTGAAGTCCTTACCCTTAAATACACCGATGTTCTGGGCCAGATGTCCTGAAGGGATAAGGCTCAAAGCATGCTGCTGGATCTGGGGTGTAGACCTGGTGGAGTTTACGATCATGATCCAGAAAGGAAGGATACATGTGATGGCGATGATAACGCATACTACATAGATCACTGCCATATAGATGGGGGATTTTCTCTTTTTAAGAGCGCTTACAGAATTTGTAGACATATTACATTACCCCCTTTGCTAATTTCTTTGCTTCACGCAGTTCCATCTTCTTCAGCTTCTTCATTGCTGCCTCGTCCTTATCCCTGAGGATATAGAAGAGGACGCAGGAGAAGAATACGATGATAGCGAACATGATCATACTTGCTGCAGCGGCCTTGTTGTAGATATAAGATCCGGAGAAGGCCTGATTGTAGATAAATACGCTGGTGGTAAGTGTTGCGCTGTCGGGACCGCCGTCCAGGAAACACTTGGGAATATCGAACATATTCAGACCACCGATCAAACTGGTAACAAGTGTGAAGAGCATGATCGTCCTGATACAGGGAAGCGTGATAAATAAGAATGTCTGTACCCTGTTTGCACCGTCGATCTCGGCTGCCTCGAAGATGGCGGGATCGATACCGATAACACCGGAGATAAGGGTAACCATTGTATAACCGAACCACATCCAGAACTGAATGAAGATAACAACATTCTGAGCTGTAGTCTTATTTACAAGATACTGAACCGGAGCATCCTGGATATGCAGTGAGCAGAGAATGTCATTGACAGGTCCTGTAGGGGACTGGAACAGTGCATTGAAGAGGATAGCAACGGTAGCTGCTGTGATGATGTTGGGCATATAGAAGACTACCTTGAAGAAGCCCATGCCCTTGATCTTACTTCTTACATCTGTGAACCATGCTGTAAGAAGGAGAGCCAGACCGATCTGGGGAATGAAGTTAAGGATCCAGATCTTGGCTGTATTCTTGAGAGCCGTTCTGAAGGACTCTACATTTACTACATCTATGAAGTTCTGAAACGGATTTCCCTGTACCAGGCTCATATCCTTGGAGTTAAGACCCTTAAGATTAGTAAATCCGATAAATGTCGTATAAAGGATCGGATAGAGCTGGAAGACAAGGAAAGCTACTACAAAAGGAATTGCGAAGATGTAGCCGTACTTTGTGTAGCTTACACTTTTCTTTTTATTCATAATAATCGCCTCTGAGGTATAAGAGATTGCTTAAGAATTGGATGGAATTTCGCGGGTTTTTTGCATAGAAAAAGCGGCTCCGGAAAAATGCTTGTTCAATTATCCGGAGCCGCCTCCTATTGCATTCAGTTATTGTCGAGCCATAAGGCTCCCATTAACCGATAAGTTTTAATGTTATCTGATTATCAGACTGTAACGTCGAGGTTGTCACCTACAGTTGTTCTGAAGTCAGCGATTGCTGCATCTCTGGTCTTCTCACCAGCTGCATACTGTCTGACCTGGTCACGCCAGTAGCTGTTGATCGTCTCGTCGTACTGTGTAAGGTTAGAACCGTTAGCATAGTCGTTAGCAGGAACGAATACGTCGAACATGTTCTGGCCGCCGAGGAAGTCGAGAGTACCATCAGACATAGCCATGACTGTACCGGAAGCAACTGTATCCTTTGTGCCGCCTTCGCCGTTAAGTGTGCCGTTAGCCCACATGTACTGAAGTCCGTTCTCTGTGCAGTCAAGAGTGATCCACTCGATGATCTGTCCAACAGCTTCCTTCTGCTCGGAATCCTTGTTAGCGAGGAGCCATGTGCCGCCCCAGAAGAAACCTACGGGAGGAGGACAAACTGCCCAGTCACCATATGTTCCCTGTCCTTCTGCGAAGGAGCTTACAACGTTTCCGTCCTCATCACAGGAACCGGAGTTACCAACCATAACGTAGTTGATGAGCCAAGCAGGTCCGAAGAAACCGAATACAGGCTTCTCGCCTACGCCAGCCATATCAGCGTACCAAGCATCTGTCCAGTCCTGAGTAACATTGGACCAGCCATTAGCTGTAAGGTCAGCAGAAATATCAAGGAAAGCTTCTCTCTTAGGATCGATGTTAAGGTTGCCATCTACGATCCAGCCCTCGTCGGAGCTGTTCTCGATTGCGTGCCATACGTCACCGTCACCGGAAACGATAGCGATACCGTTAGAAGCAAGAGTGTCAGCTGCTTCCCAGAACTTATCCCAGCTCTGTGTACCAGCACCGATGATCTCACCGACTGCATCGGGATCATCTGTACCGAATGCTTCGATAGCAAGTGATCTTCTGTAGATGAAAGCTCCGCCTGTAGCCTGATAGCCAAGTCCTACGACTGCGCCGTCAGAAGGTCTTGTTCCGATATCAACAGAGTACTGAGCGATCTGAGCGTCAGAGATCTCCTTGTCGATGTCGATTCCAAGGTCGGAGTAAGGAGCTGCGAACTCGCAAGCGTCACCCTGTGTGTACTTAAGGACGAATGCGGACTCAGCGCAATAGAAGTCAGGTGCGTCTTCGCCGCCTGCTGCAAGAGCAGAATCAAGAGCGGGCTGATACTCACCGTTTGTTGTAGCGATGATAGTAGGAACTACTTCATACTGCTCAGCGAAATCGGGGTGAAGTTCCATGAACTTCTCAACCATCTTCGGAACTTCGTCTGTGAATGTCCAAAGGTTAATTGTTGTCTTGCCGCTTGAATCGCTATCTGTCTTTGAACATGCTGTCATAACACCTGCCAGCATGCAGAAACAGAGCATACCTGCAACTAATTTCTTCATAGTTTTTCCTCCTGGTTTGTTTGAATTGTTGGTTTTTTTGATTGTAGTTTTGTTCAAACTGACTAAAATCTGGCCGGAAATTAGTTTTCACAATCACATAATACACAATTGCCTCATTTTTTTCTTTACAAATATTGCTAAATTTCATACAAATATTGCTAACTTTTGTAATTTCCACAAAAATTTTCGAGATTTTAGTGCAATTCACTGTATAATTGTTGTGTTTTTTACTTTTAGGAGGATATCTTCACCATGGATTCCGGTTTTTTCAACGCCAAAAACCCCGCAATGAGGTTCCTTACAAACCTCTGTAACCTAATGCTGGTCAACCTTTTATTCATAGTCACGTGCGTTCCGCTCTTCACCATAGGAGCGTCACTTTGCGGATTATATAAGATCGTTGCGGAGATAAAGAACGGTGAGGAAGTCTTCCTTCTGAGGGACTATTTCAGAGCCTTCGGCTCCAACTTCAAGAATGCCACCCTCTTATGGGTCCCCATCCTTCTTATCGATTCATTCCTTATATATGAGTTATATATTTTAAATTATGTATTACCTTCAGAATATCTGATCCTTCAGTATCCCATCTGCCTGGTGCTGATCATTTCGGTATTTATCATCGTCTGGTCCTTCCCTCTGATGGCCAACTATGAGAATACTCTCAAGAAGACTGTCACCAATGCCATAAAAGTGGGCCTGGCCAGCTTCCCCACCACCGTATTCGTCCTGTTCATCCACGGACTTATCGCATTTATCCTCTATTACGGCCAGTATTCGTCGGTTGTCCTGTTCAGCCTTATGAGCTTCTTTGGAATAGCGCTGACTGCCCTCATCTGCTACATCTTCATCGATCACGCCCTGGAACATCTTGGAGTCAAGCCTAAGGATGAAGTTGTGGAGGATAAGCCCCTGAGCATCTCACTTGATGACGACGAAGACGAAGACGAAGACGACGAAGAAGA
>CACXGG010000159.1 GCA_902767145.1 Oscillospiraceae bacterium
ATGAACTTCATCAATGCTACAATCAACGTTGACGGTTCTGACGTATACGTTACATTCGAGAACGTTACAGTTAAGCTTCCCGAGCGTTATGCAGTTGAGGAAGTTATGGAGCGTGACGGTCAGGAAGTTATCTTCGGTGTTCGTCCTGAGGCCATCACAGACGAAGCAACATTCGTTACAGACCACCCTGAGACAGCTTTCGCTGCTGACGTAGACGTCGTCGAGATGCTCGGTGCTGAGACATATCTCTATGTAACAGTTAACGGTTCTCTTCCTCTTACATGTAGAGTTGACCCTACAACATCCCAGTCCACAGTTGGCCAGGTTGTTGACCTTGCTATCGATACAAACCGTATCCACATCTTCGATAAGGATACAGAGCAGAGCATCATCTCTTAATTAACACTCTCCAGAGTTGTAAAAGTACCGGAGCTCCCGAAAGGCCTCCGGTATTTTTTTATGCCTCAAAAATGCGTATCTATATGTTTTGGATTTTTGCTAAAGAATGATATTATCTATTTGTATTATTATGCTCTTTGAGCGGAAAGTGTGGTGCGCGTAATGGAAGAGATCAAAAAATGCATGCGACAGACGAAGACGATCATATCACAGACCGTTGGTGTAATGGATACCACGGGATACGTGATCGCATCTACGGACCCGGAGAATGAGGGCGCTACAGACCCTTCCGCACGTGCCGTGATGATGTCTGAGGATATCTTTTCCTCCACTGCAGAGAAAACATATATGAAGATCGCAGTGGGCGATCAGTTTAAGTACATCGTATATATCGACAGCGACGAGCCCCAGGCAAGAGTATATCTGGGCCTTATCGCCGAATGGATAAAGACGGCCATGAAGGAGCGCGGAACAGACGCCGAGAAGGAACTCTTCACCAAGAACGTTCTTCTCGAAAATGAGCTCCAGGGCGAGATCCCCATCAAGGCCAGGGAATATAAGATCAACTGCAATATCGCAAGGCTGGTAATGGTAGTACGTACCTCCAGGGAGGACGGCGCCGAGGCTCTTGAGATCCTGCAGAACTTCTATACGGACAGTGAAGCGGCATCAGTACTCGCGATGGATGAGACCACTGCCATCGTTGTCCTCAATGCCGAGGAAGCTATCGGATCCGAGGAGGAAAGGGACAGCTTTATTGAAAACTGCGCAAATTCCGTTCTCGACTGCCTTAACGGCGAAGGCTGCACAGCATTTATCGGAGTAGGTTCTTATGTAAATCTCTTCCAGAACATCTCCAAGTCCTACAGGGACGCCATGCTCGCCTTAAGGGTAGGAAAGATCTTTGAGAAGAACTGCTATATCTCCAGATATGACAAGCTGGGTCTCGGAAGGCTTATCTATCAGCTTCCCGCTACGCTCTGCCAGATGTTCATTGATGAGGTATTCCCCAACGAGGCTTACAAGACCCTCGACGATGATACCATCACCACCATCGAGAGCTTCTTTGCTAATAACCTGAACGGTTCCGAGACGAGCCGTGAACTCTATGTACACAGAAATACCCTTGTATACAGACTCGATAAGGTTAAGAAAAATACAGGTCTCGACCTGAGGTCCTTTGACGATGCCGTTCTCTTCAAGATGGCTTCCATGGTAAGGACATATCTTGAATATCTTGAGACCAGCAAGGATAACATGATCAGATGATAGTATTTGATGACGTACACAAGACTTATACCTCCCATGACAAGACTAATGTCGATGCCTTAAGGGGTATAAGCTTTGAGATAGAAGACGGGGAGTTCGTATTTATCATCGGTAAGTCGGGCTCCGGAAAGTCCACACTGATGAAGTGCATCACATGTGAGGAGACCCCTAATGAGGGTGCCGTCTATATAGACGACTTCAATATCTCCGATATGTCCAGGGCACTGGTACCCGTTCTCAGAAGACAGATCGGAATGATCTATCAGGATTTCAGGCTTATCGAATCCAAGACAGTATTTGAGAATATCGCCTTTGCGGGGGAGCTGGTGGGCATCCCCAAGAAGAGCCTGTCCCAGACTGTTCAGCTGGTGCTGAACGTAGTAGGCCTTAAGGACAAGGCGGACGCTTATCCCAAGGAGCTTTCCGGAGGTGAGCAGCAGAGAGTTGCCATCGCAAGAGCCATGGTCAATAATCCCACCATCGTAGTAGCAGACGAGCCCACAGGTAACCTGGACCCCGAGACCTCCGAGAGCATCATGGCTCTCCTTCAGGAGATCAACAGGGGCGGCGCGACTGTTGTTGTATGTACCCACGACAGCAACCTGGTAGACAGGATGAAAAAGCGCGTTATCGAGATAGAGGACGGACTTATCATAAGGGATAAGAACGAGAGCGGCTACAGCGAGCCGGTAAAGAAGGAAGATCCCGAATTTGAAGGATATGGTATCGAGAATGCAGGTGTTGCCTTCGGTGACGATCCTGCCTTCACCAATGATGCCGATTATAACGATTCCTATGACGACGAAGGCTTCATGAGCAAGCCCGCCGCACCTGATATCTTCTTCGGAGAGACGCCTCCCGAAGTAGTCGAGGCTGCCAGGAGGGCTGAAGAGGAAGCAAAGGCTGCCAGAGAGGCGGCAAGGATCGCCGAGATGGAGGCAGCCCTCAAGGCTGAGGAGGAGATGCGTGCAGCTATAGAGGCTGAGCGTCTCGCCAAAGAAGAAGCCGAGAGGCTGGCAAGAGAGGAAGAGGAGAGGCTCGCCCGGGAAGCTGAGGAAAAGGCTGCCAGGGAAGAGGAGCGCAGGCGTCTTCAGGAAGCTCTCAGGATCGCCTCTGAGGAAGAGGAGAATGCAAAGAGAGCTGCGGAGGAGGCTTCCAGAAAAGCTGCTGAAGCTGCTGCCGCCCTTGCATCTGCTTCTGAAGAAGATCCCGATGACGATGCGCCTGTAGTTGAGACAAGGCTGGACCGCATCGCAAAGGATGAGTCTGAGACTGATACTGAAACTGAGACTTCGTCTGAAGCTGAAGAGCCTTCATCTGAAGAAGCTGAGGAAGAGATAAAAGAGGAAGAGGTCCCGGAGATCCGCGAGATCAAGTGGACCGACATCGATCTTGATATCCAGGAGGATGACGATTAAGTGAGTGTAAGAGCATTTTTCAATTCGATCAGGGAGGGATTCCGCGGTATCACGAGACATCCACTGGTCACCATAGCATCTGTCACGACCATCCTTCTGATGCTCATACTTATGAGCACGTTCTTCGTATTCTCTGCAAATGCCAGGAATATGATGAAGAAGCTGGCACAGCAGCCTCCCATCGAAGTATATATGAAGACCACGGCATCCGTGGATGAGATCAATGCCACATCCACATATATCTGCCAGGATCCCAACGTTATCGAGATCCATCTGGCTTCTCCCGAGGAGAACTACCTTTCCTTCAAGGCAAATCTGGGAAACAGTTCCTCCATACTGGACGATTTTGATTACAATACATATCTTCCCTATTCCTTCTCCGTAAGGATCTCAGATCCTGCCAGGGCGGATGAGGTGGTGCAGAGGATAAGCTCCATGCCCGGAGTGGGAAGGGTTGCCCAGGAGAGCAACGTAATGACGTTTTTGAGCAAGGCCAGGACCGCGGTGAACATCGCCACTGTCATTGCCTTCGTGGTGCTTTTCGTTATCGCCCTTTTCATAATATCCAACATGGTAAGGATATCCGTTTACTCAAGGGCGAGTGAGATAGAGATCATGAAATTCGTGGGCGCCACCAATTTCTATATAAGGATGCCCTACATAATAGAGGGCGGTATCGTTGGCCTTATAAGTGCCATCTGTGCCTGGGGCATCACCACCGTAGCTTACAGGGCCGTTTACTACAAGGCCATGGCTGGTATAGATCCCACCAGTTTCTATGCTCTCCTTCCCACGAGGAATATCACCTGGTGGATCCTTCTTATCGTAGTACTTATAGGAGTTCTTATCGGAGCTGTGGGAAGCGGTATCTCCGTAAGAAAGTACATAAAGGTGTAAGACTATGAGATTTTCGGAGAATGTAGTACTTCAGAAGAGACTTATCGCAGGAGGTGCCGTTGTACTTACGGCAGCACTTGGCGTGGGTGCCTTTTCGTCCCGTGCCAACGCCTCCGATTCCAGGCTGGACAGGCTCATGATCCGTCTTAATGCAGATACCGAGGACGATCTCGAGACTGCAAGGAACGACAGGGCTGATGCCGAAGCTGCAGCAGCGGATGCAAGGGCACAGGCTGACAGCCTTCAGGGACAGAAGGATCAGCTTACCGGTGAGCTTGCCGAGCTTCAGGGACTTTCCGACGAGCAGTGGGAACAGTACCAGATAATCGCCCAGCAGTATGCCCTGGCACTGGAGGCAAAGGTGGAGGCATACGACACCTATCTCGATGCCCAGGATAACCTGGAGGAGACAAAGGAGATGTTCTCCGAGAGAGTCTCCACCATGTTCGAGTACAGAAATAAGTCCACACTTGAGGTCCTTCTGGAATCTGATTCCATCGCGGGCTTCTTTACAAATATGGAGATAATCACCCTCATCGCAGATGCTGACGACCAGGCTGTGGATGAGATGCAGATAGCCCTGGACTATGCAGAGGCACAGTCTGAGTATGCTCTTCAGGAAGCTGAGGACATGCAGGTTATAGCCGAGGAGAAGCAGGAGCAGCTCCAGGAACTTGAGGACCGTATCGGTGTCACCGAGGCAGCCCTTGAGGATATCTCCGTAAGTATTTCCACATATAACCAGATGGCAGCTGAGTTCGATGCCGAGTCTGCAGCCCTGGGAGATCAGATCCTGGCCCTTCAGGCTGAGCTGGATGCCCAGAACGCAACTCCTACACCGGAACCCCAGCAGCAGGATACGAGTTCTGACAGCGGTGATAGTGGAGACAGTTCCGATCCCACACCTGTTCCGGTTCCCACAGCTGCCCCTGTGAGCAACGGAACTCTTTCCTGGCCCACATGGTCCACCACCATCAGCGACTATTTCGGCGAGAGGGTACATCCCATAACCGGAGAGACCAGGATGCATTACGGCCTTGATATCAGTGCCGGTTTCGGTGATTCGGTCATGGCTGCCGGCTCAGGAACGGTCATCTGTGTTGAGGAACCTGTTGAGGGCGAGAACTATGGCGGAAGCGGATACGGCAACTACTGTATCGTAGACCACGGCAACGGAATAACAACTGTATATGGACATATGAGAGATGTATATGTGAGCACGGGTGACTCCGTCTCCACGGGAACTGTCCTGGGAGAAGTCGGAAGCACCGGCGGTTCCACAGGTCCCCACCTGCACTTTGAGGTCAGGGAGTGGGGAACGGCAGTGGATCCCCTGGGGTATCTGTAACAGATGGAAGAAGATATCTACGACATCCTGGCAGACCACTATGACATAATGCAGGATGATATAGATCCTGACGAACTTGCCTTACGCATAAAAGGTCTTATAGATAAGTACTGCACCACGGGAAATGAAAAGAAGTCACTGGTGGACCTGGGCTGCGGCTCCGGATCCGTCACTTCCATTATGCAGTCGAAGTGCGGATTTGACTGTATAGGCATAGACCTTTCCCCGAAGATGCTCAACATGGCCATGGAAAAGAACGACAAGGTGCTGTGGCTCTGTCAGGATATGACGGAATATGAGCTCCTTTCCCCGGCGGATGTTTTTATATCCACCACGAATACTATGGACCACCTGACGGACAGATCCCTTTTCGAAAAGATACTGTCCTCCTTTGAGAAGTACCTTCTCCCCGGGGGCGTTTTCGTCTTCGATGTGGGTACCAGGGAGTATTTCGAGGAAGTCCTGGGTGACAATGTGTTTTTCGAGGATTATGATGATATGACCCTTCTCTGGGCAAATGAGTATGACAGAGAAGAGGGCGTGAGTACATCGGAACTGACTCTTTTTTATACAGAGGACGGGGAGAACTACAAAAGGACGGACGGGACCCTTTATGAGAGGTTCTACTCCGAGGACGAGATCAGGGAGATGGCGGAAGGCTTCGGCCTTGAGTTTCTCACAGGGATCGTTTCGGAGGATGGAAGAAGAGAATTCATGGTCTTGAGGAAGAACTGAAATGGAAGATAAGTATTTTGCACCGGGTATGCCGGAGAACGAAAAAGATGATCATATAGTAAGCGCAGTGGCTCTTAAGGGGCACGTAAAGGCAGTTGCCATAAGGACGACGGCTATGGTGGAGGAGATGAGAAAGATCCACGACACCTCCCCGGTGGTGACCGCTGCCCTGGGCAGGTTCATGACGGGATCCCTTCTTATCGCCGAGAACATAAAAGGGGAAAAGGATACCCAGACTACTGTCATCAGAGCGGACGGACCCATAGGCGGCATGACCTGTGTCTGTGACAGCAAGGGACACGCCAGATGCTATGCCCTTAATAACAATGTGGAAGCTTCCTACCACAAGCCCGGAAAGCTCAATGTGGGCGAGGCTGTGGGCAAGGGTACCCTGACGGTGATCAGGGACCTGGGCCTTAAGGAGCCCTTTAACGGAACGGTGGAACTGATGTCCGGCGAGATCGCCGAGGACTTCACATATTATCTGGCAAGCTCCGAGCAGACTCCCTCCGTGGTGGCCCTGGGTGTACAGGTGGGACCTGAAGGCGTCCTCAATGCAGGCGGCATGATGATCCAGCTCATGCCCGGCTATACAGAAGAAGATATCGATTATGTGGAGGAGAGGGCAAACGGCGGTTTCCCTGAGATCACTTTCCTTATGGAGGAAGGCTTCTCCCCTGCCAAGATCCTTGACCTCTTCCTGGGAGATCCGGAGATCGAATACCTTTCAGGAGCCCCCGTATCCTACAGATGCACCTGCTCAAAGGAGAGGATGAGCGCCGGTATAGCTGCCCTGGGAAAAGATGAGATCAGATCTCTGTCGGAGGACGAAAAGGGCATCGACGCCGAGTGCCACTTCTGTAATAAGAAATACCACTTTACCTCAGAGGAGATACTGTCCCTTCTCTGATAATTGAAACCTGTTATTTTCTCCTTTAAAATATAATGTGGAATAAGGGAGGAATAATATGGAACTTTCATCCAGGTCTTATAACTGTCCCGCCTGCGGCGGAAAACTGGTCTTCGATACAGACGGCCAGGTGTTATTGTGTAAATTCTGCGGAAGCGATTACCGTCCTGAGAAGCTGGAGATCCTGGAGCAGATCCGTGAGATCGATACGGAGGATGCCGGGGAGTCTGAGCTTGATAAGTGCGAGATAGTCTGTGACAACTGCGGTGCTTCCCTCATCACGGAGAAGGATACTTCCGCTACTTTCTGTACTTTCTGCGGATCTCCCGCCATCATTACCGGAAGGCTCAAGAAACAGTTCCGTCCGGACTGCATCATCCCCTTCAAGGTGTCCAGGGAGGAGGCCAGGGAGAAGCTCATATCCTTTGCAAAGAGCAGTAAGTATGTGCCTGCTGATTTCTTCAATAAGGATAACTTTGACAAGCTGACAGGCATCTACGTGCCCTACTGGCTCCTGAGCTCCAGATGCTCGGTTCATGCCAGGGGCGAAGGCCTGAAGACCAGGGTCGGATTCAGGGACAAGTATCTTCTTACATCCGACTTCGATATAAGGTTCGAGAATATCCCCTTTGACGGGTCACTTGAGATCTCCGATGAGCTCATGGAGTCCCTGGAGCCCTTTGACACATCTGAGCTGAAGCCTTTTAACACTTCCTATCTTCAGGGTTTCTATTCCCAGAAGTTCAATCTTACTGCCGAAAATCTGACGGACCGTATCCTGGTGCGCCTGGAGCAGTACGGCAAGGAGACGGCTTCCATGTCCTTCCATGACTATGCATCCATCAAGTTCGGTGCCTGCGCAGCCGTGCCCCACGACCTGGAGCAGAAGTACGCCCTCTATCCTATATGGTTTTTAAATTATAATTATAAGGGAGGCAATTACCGCCTGGCAGTAAACGGACAGACCGGCAAGGTGGACGGATTCCTTCCCGTAAGCAAGTTCAAGAGGGGACTTCGCCTTTTGCCCCACAGGCTGGTGGATATCCTTATCTGTATCCTTCTGGGAACGCCACTCTATGCGCTGGCATTTGCCATCTACAAGTTTATCGGGGCTTTCGGCGCGGGTGTCTTTTCGGCTCTTTGTTTCCTGATAACCCTGGCCACATTTTATGCCATGTTCATGATGAGAACGGGGAATGCAATGGCGGAAGCCCGGGGCATACTGATGGACGACAACTCCGCAAGTGTCTTTATAAAGCCCCTGGCAAAGCTCTATCTGTGGAGAAGGAACGGCTACGACAAGCTGTCTGACATGACAAATATGATGGTGGGGAAGAGACCTCCTGCCACTGAATATTACGACACCAAGGCCAAGATCGAATTCGAGAATATGGAGAGTTTTGTCAATTCCGAAAACCTCATCACCGGAAATGCGTTCTAAGGCCTGAAAAATTTGTAAAATTTCCACTTGCCAATTTACCCGATGCAAAGTATAATACTTCCTGCACGTCTTTTGGCGTGCATGCGTAGAAATCGGAGATTGCCGCTGGTAATGCGGGCTGCACATCCAAATGCGGGTAACTTCGATGGAGCAGGTCGGGACATGATCCCGGCGGTTTCGGCTAAAGCCGGCAGCGTGATAATTAAACCGTTTGCCCCAGCAAGCCAAAGTGCTGACGCCTTTTAAGTCAGTAACTGGAGATCTGGGTTTTTGAATGGGATAAGAAGAAACGCCCGACAAGGTTGAAATAAAAAACAGCAAAATTTGGAGGAAAAAGAAATGGCTACACAGAAGCTCAGAATCAAGATCAAGGCTTATGACCACCAGCTTCTCGACAAGAGCGCAGCGAGCATCATCAATGCGATCGAGAGAACAGGATCCAGCTACAGCGGACCTATCCCGCTCCCTACTGAGAAGGAGATCGTTACTATCCTTCGTTCTCCCCACAAGTACAAGGATTCCAGAGAGCAGTTCGAGCAGAGGACTCATAAGCGTCTGATCGACGTATACGCACCTACATCCAAGACAGTAGATGCACTTCAGAAGCTTGACATGCCTGCAGGCGTTTCCATCGAGATCAAGGTCTGATCGGAAAAGCATGTAGGCTTTAATCGGATAAACGGCAAGCCAAGGCCCTTATCCGAGGTCATGTTCGCAGACAATAAACGCGAACCAATAACCTAAACAGGAGGAAAAAGAGAATGACGAAATTCATTATTGGCAAGAAATCCGGCATGACACAGCTCTTCGATGAGAACGGCAATGTTATCCCGGCAACCGTTATCGAAGTAGAGCCCATGTACGTGCTCCAGAACAAGACGGTTGAGAATGACGGCTACAAGGCTGTCAAGGTCGGAACGATCTCTGTAAGAGAGAAGCTTGTTAACAAGCCCGACAAGGGTCAGTTCAAGAAGGCTGACGTAGAGCCCAAGCGTGTTATCCGCGAGTTCAAGACAGAGGAGGATTACTCCCTCGGTCAGGAGATCAAGGTTTCGGATATGTTCGCTGTAGGCGATAAGGTTGACGTTTCCGGTGTTTCCAAGGGTAAAGGATACGCAGGTAACATCAAGCGCCATGGTCAGAAGGGTGGACCTTCCGGTCACGGTTCCATGTATCACAGAAGAGTCGGTTCTATGGGTGCTAACTCCACACCTGCACGTGTCCTTCCCGGCAAGAAGATGCCCGGACACCTGGGTGCTGCAAACTGCACAGTACAGAACCTTAGTGTCGTTATGGTCGACGGCGACAGAGGGATCCTCGTCCTTAGAGGCGCTGTTCCCGGCCCCAAGGGCGGTCTCGTAACAGTTGAGACTTCCGTTAAGGCAAAGTAATAAGACGGGAGGAATTAGATAATGGCTAAATTAGATATTTACAATCTTAGCGGTGCCGTTACAGGTTCTATCGACCTTTCCGATGAAATCTTCGGAATCGAGCCCAACCAGTACGCTATCGCTGCTGTAATCAGAAATCAGCTCGCTAACCGTCGTCAGGGCACATCCAGCACA
>CACXGG010000160.1 GCA_902767145.1 Oscillospiraceae bacterium
ACTGCGATGTTATATCCCATCTTTGCCAGCTTGACTGCGATAGCCTTGCCGATACCTCTTGCGCTTCCTGTTACGATAGCTGTCTTTGCCATTTTCTTATCTCCTTATCATGCTTTAAGTGCTTCAAGGTTCTCCTTGAGAGCCTCTGCTTCTTCTACTGTTGAAACGTTGATCACCGGTATCTCGGGGATCGTCTTCTTAACAAATCCTGCGATGGTCTTGCCGGGGCCGATCTCCACCAGTACATCCACGCCGAGATCCTTCAGCTTGAGGAGAGTCTGCTCCCACATTACTGAAGAGTAGACCTGCTTTTCAAGAAGGTCTCTTGTGTCTTTTGTATCTTCTATGACTTCCGCATTGAAGTTTGCTATGTAGGGGATCTTAAGATCCGAGATCTCCGCCTTATCCAGCTCGACCCTGAGCTTTTCGCCTGCGCCCTTGAGCATGGGTGAATGGAAGGGGCCTGATACCTTGAGCTCAACTGCTCTCTTTGCACCCTGCTCTGTGAGCTTTTCCATACCCTCGTGGACTGCATCCTTTTCGCCGGTGATGACGATCTGTCCGGGGCAGTTGTAGTTTGCCACCTCTGCGCCGTCGATCTTTTCGATGGTCTCCTCCACTGTCTCCTTGGGAAGAGCGATGATGGCTGCCATGGTTCCCTGACCAGCAGGTACGAAGGAGCTCATGAGATCACCTCTGATCCTGGTAAGCCTTACTGCATCGGAAAATGTCATGGCACCTGCCGTGACAAGTGCGCAGTACTCACCCAGGGAAAGACCTGCTGTGATGTCGGGGTGGATGCCCATATCCTCTATTGCCTTGGTCATGATGGAACATGCGGTAACAAGGCAGGGCTGTGTGTATTCGGTAACATGGATATCCTCATTCTCTTCGAAAAGGATCTTCTCCATATCAAAACCTGAAGCCTTAGTGGCCTCTTTGATCATATCCTTTGCCCAGTCGTACTTCTCCACGAAGTCCTGAGCCATTCCTACTTTCTGAACTCCCTGTCCGGGGTAGACAAATGCTATCTTCATCAGACGATCTCCTTTGCATTCTTAAGAAGGTCATTGGCTGATGTCATCATCTCCTCGATGATGGTCTTTACAGGCTTGATCTCATTGACCATACCTGCGATCTGGCCGGCCATGAAAGTACCGCCCTTTGTATCGCCTTCGACTACAGCCTTGCGGAGTGCGCCTACGCCGAGAGCCTCGATCTCCTCGAAGCTTGCATGAGCCTCCTCAAGCTTGATGAACTCGTTTGTAAGCTGGTTCCTGATCTGTCTTACGGGAGCTCCTGCGGATCTTCCTGTTACTCTTGTTGAGGAATCCTTTGCCTTGATGATCATATCCTTATAGTTCTGGTGGATATTAACTTCCTCGGATGCGCAGAAGACTGTTCCGCACTGGACTGCCTCAGCGCCCAGCATGAAGGCTGCTGCAACACCTCTTCCGTCAGCGATACCGCCTGCTGCGATAACGGGGATATTTACTGCACCCACCACCTGGGGAACGAGTGCCATTGTGGTGATCTCACCAACGTGTCCGCCGGACTCTGTACCCTCAGCGATGACTGCATCAGCTCCGTCCTTCTCCATCTTCTTTGCAAGGGCTACGCCTGCGACTACAGGGATGACGATGATGCCTGCTTCCTTCCACATGGGGATATACTTTCCTGCGGAACCTGCACCTGTTGTTACTACTCTTACCTTCTCCTCAGCCAGTACGTCAGCGATCTGGGGTGCCCTGGGATTCATGAGCATGACATTTACACCGAAGGGCTTGTCTGTCAGTTCCCTGCACTTGTGGATCTGATCCCTTACCCAGTTCTCGTCTGCGCCGCCGCATCCGATGATGCCCAGGCCTCCTGCATTACTTACTGCAGCTGCGATATGGTGGTCTGCGACCCAGGCCATTCCGCCCTGGAATATCGGATACTTGATGCCTATCATCTCTGTGATCTTTGTCATGGTCATATCTCCTTGTAATTAATATTCAAAATAGTTTACGCCCCAGTTGAGGCCTGCTCCGAAGGAAGCCATCATCACCTTGTCGCCCTTCCTGAGGGTTCCTTCCTTCTTCATCTTCGTAAGAAGGATCGGGATGGAGGCAGATGATGTATTTCCTGTCTCTTCTATGTTCATGGGGAACTTTTCAAGGGGCACGCCAAGCTTCTTGGCTGTTGCCTCGATTATCCTCTTGTTTGCCTGATGGAATACGTAGTGGTCAACTTCCTCTGCGGAGATTCCCTCCCTGTCCAGAAGTTCCTGCATGCTGGCAGGGATAGTGGATACGACGAACCTGAAGACCTCCCTGCCGTTCATATGAAGGTATGTCTCCTTCTCGAAGGCGGGATCCGTCAGCTTCTTGGGCTGCTTCAGGGACTCGCAGTAAAGGCACTCCATGCTCGTGGTGGAAGACTTGAGGATAGAAGCATTCTTTCTGCCCTCCCCTGCCCGGAGCACCATGGCACCTGCGCCGTCTCCGAAAAGGATACATGTTCCCCTGTCTGTATAGTCTGTGATATTGGTAAGTGTCTCGGCACCGATGACAAGTGCAGTCTTAACCACACCATTCTCAATAAAGTTCTGTACTACATTATAGGCGGTAACAAAACCCGGACATGCGGAATTGACATCAAAGCAGATGCAGCCCTCGGCCCCTACAGCCTTCTGGACACAGAAGCTCATGGCCGGAAAGAGCTTATCGGGAGTCGTACATGCCACGACGATCATCTCCAGCTCGGAAGCGGATATCCCCGCATCCTCAAGGGCAGCTGCTGCAGCCTTGGAAGCCATTACCGAACTGGTATCCTCGATACCGTCAGAAACGCGGCGGGACTTGATGCCCGTCCTCTCGGTAATCCATTCATCATTAGTATCAACGATCTTCGAGAGGTCGTCATTCGTAAGCGTCTTAGGAGGCTGATATGAGCCAAGTCCTATGATCTTTCCGGTCAACATGTATACACCGCCTTTATAAATCCTTTGATAATCAAAGTATTGCATAATCAAAGTAATCCGTCAATATAAAGATTGCGGTGAAAATGAGGAGATGGTTTAGATAACAGCCTCTGCCCAGGCAGCCTCGATGGGCATATCATACAGAGGCTCTGCCCCTGCATCCTTCAGGACATCCTCGCTTTCGTAGCTGGTGTCGTTTCTGTGGGCGGGAGCGATAAAGCACTTCTTTCCTTCTGATTTAGCCTTCCTGATGAGATCCGGAAGGTCTCTTGTGGAAGCGGTTCCGGAGTGGTATGCCTCGATGAGGAGTACATCCGCCTTTGTTATATCAATGGCGTCGTAGGGGAAGCCCGGTGTGTTGGGGATGGTAAGCACCCTTTTGTTTTCGCTGTTTAAGAAGTCCTTTGCCTCTTTTTCGCTGAGGACTTTTGGTTCCTTTCCTCCGGGGAACTTTTTGTAGTCGCCCTGGAAGTCGGCGTCCTGCATCTTGAAGGCCTGGACAAAGGTATTGTCTCCCATGAAGGAGTCCGAAAAGACAACGCCGAAGGTGGCATTTCCTGTCTTGCCGGAGATGGCTGCATCCATTATGCCCAGGGCGTACTTCACGTTCTTCTGGGCGTCGGACCTCAGGTCCTGGGGAGGGAGCTTTGCACCGGTGATGATGACGGGGAGGTTCAGATAGGATAAGACCCTTACTGCCAGCTGGGCAAAGTAGGCCATGGAATCTGTTCCATGAAGGATAAGGATGCCGTCGGGACGGTCCTCCTCAACTTCCTTTATTATGCCCTTGAAGGCTTCCTTGAAGTAGGACAGGTCTGCGTTCTCCGAGGAGTAG
>CACXGG010000161.1 GCA_902767145.1 Oscillospiraceae bacterium
CTGTCAGTGAAGAACTCCGCATTGGACTGCTTGATGAGGTCTTCGTTGTCTATTATGTCCTTTATCCTGTCCCTGTCCAGGTACCTCTCCACGTGGGCGATTATCACGTTAAGGCCCTGAAGCTCCATTATGTTGTCGATCTCCTCCAGGATATTTCCGGGCCAGGTGCCGAAGGGAAGTTCCAGGAGGATGTAGTTACTGTTTCCCAGTGTCAGTTCCTTCAGGGATGTACTCCTGCCTATGCCTCTGAAGTAGTGGACTTCTGCGCCGAGGATGAAATGCGGTGCGTTCAGGTCTGCGTGCCTTACCGCTTCTATCGTTCTTTCGAAGGATCTTCTTCTTCTCTCCTTGAACACTTCGAGATCCATCATGTCGGCATAGAAGTGGGGTGTCAGGGCTATTCCCTGTGCTCCTCCTCTTATCTCCTCGCGGAGCATGTCTATGGACATCTGCGTATCTTTGCTTCCGTCGTCTATTCCGGGAAGGATGTGGGTATGGAGATCGAACACTTACTTCTTACGGCTCTTCGCGTACTTTCCGTATTTTCCGTACTTGCCGTATCTGTATCTGCCGGTCTTGTTGGAGGCATCGTTATAGACGAAACCTACGACCTTTGCATTTACCAGATCAAGCTGCCTCATGGTGTTGGCAAGATCAGACTGTGTGGTGAAGTCCTGTCTTACGACTACTACCATGCCGTCTACTCTCTTGGATACGATGAGGGCATCGGGAACCTCTCCGATGGGAGGAAGGTCCAGGACGATGAAGTCGTAGTAAGGGATCAGGTTCTCGATGAGAGCCTTGAACTGCTTGGAGCCAAGGAGCTCTGAAGGATTCGGGGGGATATCGCCCGCCTGGACTACATTGAGGCCTCTTACGACTACATCCTTGTGGAGGATGGTATTCTCGGACTCAAGTCCTGCCAGGATATTGGAAAGGCCGCCGCTCCTCGGGATGCCCAGCTTCTTGCCCAGGGTGGGAAGACGCATGTCGCACTCGATGATGAGGACCTTGTAGTTATTCTCTGCAAGGGAGTATGCAAGATTGATGGAGGTGATGCTCTTTCCTTCGCCGTGGAGGGAACTTGTTACACCGATTACTCTTGCTCTCTTGCCTTCGTTCCTGACGGAGAACATGATGTTCGTCCTCAGGAGGTTATATGCTTCCTTTCCTGCGAAGGAAAGGTCGTTTCCGATCATGCCGGGTTCACGGGAAGGTTTCTTTGCATTATTGCTCATCAGTTGTTACCTCCCTTGGACTTGGATTTCTTGTAATAGTAGTAGCTTCCGCCCTCGTCGCTGGTAAGGTCGGGGATTACGGAAAGCACAGGGATATCCCTGTATGTCTCCAGGAGATATTCCTCTTCCCTGATAGTGCTGTCCATAAGGAATCTCAGGACTACTATAGCTGCGCTGATGACGAAGCCCAGCATGGCTCCGATGGCAGTATTCTTCATGGTGTTGGGAGATGAGGGCTGCGTGGGAGGTACGGCATAGTCGACGATCTCGACGGAGCTTCCCTCAACGATGCCGGTGATCCTCTCGGGAAGGATCCTGGCAATGGTGTTGGTTATATGTGCCGCCATCTCGGGATTTCTGTTTGTAACTGTGATCTTGAGGACTGCTGTGTCGTTGACGGATCCTGCGGATACCATCTTGCTCAGCTGCTCGTATGTATAGGGAAGGCCGCCGTCTTCGATGACTGCCTCCATGGTGTTACGGCTCTTCAGGATAACTTCGTACGTGCTGATGAGGCCGTTGGCTGCAACAAGGTCACCGTTACTGATGCTGACCCTGGTGTTGCCGATATCGAGAGCATTGTTGTTGACGTAGAGAAGTGCGGAAGCCTGGTACATGGGCGTTATAAAGCACATGGTGTAGCCAAACGCCAAAGCGGCTCCGACTATGGAACAGATAACAAGGACCCAGGCCCTGTTCCACAGAGCTTTGCCCAGTTTGAGGAGATCGATCTCCTCAACATTATTGTTTTTTGTCTCATTTGCCATTGGTTAATATCCCCTCGAAATCACTAAAGTTCATTTTAGCATATATTTTTTTGATTATCGAGGCGGTGTATTACAGTTTTGTCTCAAAATAAAAGGCCCGCTTGCGCGGGCCTTCGATCTTATCTTTCGTGTCTTGCGTACTTGGGAAGGAGCATGGGGCTTACTTCGCCGGTATCAAGTCCGGCTGCCTTGAGCTCTTCGTCGAACTTGCCGACGTGGTCAAGGTTCATGTTGCCGATCTCGACTTCCTTGTACTTGGCAGCTGCCTTCTTACCGGCATTTCTACCGAATACGATAACATCAAGGAGGGAGTTACCCATGAGTCTGTTTGTACCATGGATACCGCCTGCTGCCTCACCTGCTACCAGGAGGTTGGGGATGGCATTTGTGAAGCCGTCGCCGTTGATCTCAAGACCGCCGTTCTGGTAGTGGAGTGTGGGATAGATGAGGATGGGTACCTTACGCATATCGATACCGTAGTTCATGTACATACGGAACATAGCGGGGATCCTCTTCTCGATGGTGCCTTCGCCGCCCAGGATCTCGATCATGGGTGTGTCGAGCCATACGCCCTGGACTCCGCCGGGAGCGTCAACTCCTCTTCCCTCACGGCACTCTCTGATAACACCGGAAGCGTTAACGTCTCTTGTCTCGAGGGGATGGATATAAGCCTCACCGTTGGCATTAACGAGCTGTGCACCTACGGATCTTACCTTCTCTGTAACGAGAGCACCCAGGATCTGGGAAGGATAAACGGCACCTGTGGGATGGTACTGGATGGAATCCTGATAAAGGAGGGGAGCACCTGCTCTGTAACCCAGTACGAGTCCGTCAGCTGTAGCACCGTAGTGGTTGGATGTAGGGAAGCCGTTGTAGTGCATCCTTCCGGCACCACCTGTAGCGATTACGACTGTCTTAGCCTTAGCTACCATGTAGTCGCCTGTCTCCATGTTGAGGAGGACAGCACCTGCAACCTGACCCTTGTCGTCCTTGATGAGCTCAACAGCAGATGTGAACTCGATGACGGGGATACCGAGGTTGATGACTTCGTCCCTGAGGGTCCTCATGATCTCAGCACCGGAGTAGTCCTTAGCTGCGTGCATCCTCTTTCTGGATGTTCCGCCACCATGTGTTGTTACCATTGTTCCGTCTTCGTCCTTATCGAACTCAACACCCAGCTCATTGAGCCACTTGATGGCATCGGGAGCCTCGGTTACGAGTCTCTTAACGAGTTCAGGCCTTGCAGCGAAGTGTCCGCCGCCGAAGCAGTCGAGGTAGTGCTGAACGGGAGAGTCGTTCTCCTTGTCAGCTGCCTGGATACCGCCCTCAGCCATCATGGTGTTTGCATCACCGATACGGAGCTTTGTGACGATCATTACGTTAGCGCCTGCGTTGTGGGCTTCGATGGCACAGGATGAACCTGCTCCGCCGCCGCCGATGACAAGTACGTCTACGTCGTAGTCGATCTTGGAGATGTCAACCTTGTCTGTCATGAGACGGGATGTGGAATGGAGCATCTTAGCGAGCTCAAGGGGAGCTCTCTGACCCTTGTTGGGACCAACCTTGATCTCAGCAAAGGAATCGTTGTTATAGTCGGGGTGGAACTTTGCAAGAAGGTCGTCCTTCTCATCTGCCGTAAGACGTCTGGGCTCGGTAGCCATACGGGCTGCTCTTGTAGCTTCGACCTTCTTAACGGATTCCATCATGCTTTCGGGATATGGTGCGTACATGTCGCTTCCTCCTTATTTCTCTATCTCTCTTGTGTTGTAAAGCTCTTTAACTTCGTCGATGGGCTTGTTCATCATTTCCTTCATAGCCTCGTCGAATTCGCCGTTGTTGATCTCTTCAACACGCTTGGTAAGGTGCTTAGCCTCGGGCTCGATGTACTTACCGTTAAGTCTTCTTGCAAGAAG
>CACXGG010000162.1 GCA_902767145.1 Oscillospiraceae bacterium
ATTTCCAAATGTTCGGCGTGGAAACAATCATAAATTCGATCGTAAAAAAATACGATTGATTTTGCGGCATAAAAAGTGATCAAGAGAACTTAACCTGGATGATATAATTATCTTGTCTGAGGGAGTGATCCCTTAGTCGAGAAAATCGACAGTATAAGAGGTCAATATGCAAGATGGAAAGAAACTGCTTTTAAATTCATTTTGGTCGAGCTCGGGCTGGTCATACAATGATATTTCTGATGAAGTGTTTCAAACATGTAAAGCGCAGGGATAGGGAATAAAAACCAACAATACGAAAAACCACATTTGACACAGTCCCCGGAAGTATGTTATATTTCAACCGACAGGTTGTCGGTAGTGCGAAAAGTAAGAGGCAAAAGTCGATGAGAACTGTAAAGAGTGCTGAAGAGAGAAAAGAAGAGATCCTGGATGTGGCAGAGCAGCTGTTCGCCGAGAAGGGATTTGATAATGCCAGCACAAATGACATCATCAATAAGATCGGCATAGCCAGGGGAACTTTATATCATCACTTCAGTTCCAAGGAGGAGATCCTTGACGCGATAGTGGAGAGGATGATGAGCAGGAGCATCGCAGGTGCAAAGGCAGTGATAAAGGACACCCGCATCCCGCTGACCGACAGGATAGTAGGAGCGTTCCTGGCACTCAATATGGATTCGGGAGCCGGAGCCGGGGCGGAAGTACTGGAGCAGATCCATAAGCCCCAGAATGCACTTCTTCACCAAAAGACGCAGGAGAGGCTCCTCGGAGAGGTGGTACCTCTCATAGGAGAACTTATAGAAGAGGGAAACAGGAGCGGCATGTTCCACTCGCAGTACCCTCTGGAGGCAGCGGAGATGATCATCGTCTACTCCAACACTGCATTCGATGGATCGGAGGAGCTCACACCTGAGCAGAAGATGGCAAAGATAAAGGCATTTATCTATCATACGGAAAAGATCCTGGGCGCAGAGGAAAAGAGCCTTGAAGGCGCCATCATGAAGATCATAACAGGCAGGTAAGAAGACCATTTTTAAGGGAGCCTTTGGCTCCTAAAAAAATGATCATCAACCGACAGATTGTCGGTCAAAGGAGTAAAACATGGAACAAAGATCTAATTACAGAAAATTCCTGCTCCTGTGGGGCGGTGAATTTATATCCTCGATTGGCGGCGGACTGACCAGTTTCGGCCTTAGTGTATATGTCTTCCAGAAGACAGGAAGTGCAGCTGCTACAGCACTGGTGGCGCTACTGGCATTCCTCCCGGTACTGTTGCTCAGTCCGCTGGCAGGGGTTCTTGCAGACAGATATGACAGGACACTTATGATGATGCTGGGAGACGGCATGTCAGGACTGGGTCTCGTATATATCCTCATCTGCATGCTGACGGGAGATGCACAGCTCTACCAGATATGTATAGGCGTCTTCGTAAGTACAGTCTTCTCATCACTTCTGGAACCGTCCTACAGAGCGACGGTAACGGATATGCTCACCAAGAATGAATATTCAAAAGCCAGCGGCATGATAAGCCTGGCGGGAAGTGCAAGATATCTTATCTCCCCCCTTCTTGCAGGTATCCTTCTGGGAATAAGCGACGTAAAGCTCCTTCTCATAATAGATATCTGCACCTTCGTTCTCACGGTCATCTGTACTGCAGTAGTAAGAAAGAGCAGACTGACAAGAAAAGTAGCAGAGAAGGAGTCTTTCGGCGAGAGCTTTAAGACCGGCTGGAAAGCAATAACAGAGAAAAAGGGGATAATGATCCTCATCGTTATATCCTCTGTCATCACATGCTTCATGGGCGCGATCCAGATCCTTGTTGAACCCATGATCCTGGATTTTGAGAGCAGCAAGGTCCTGGGTATCGCCGAGACCTTATGCGCCAGCGGAATGCTGGTATCCAGCATCATCATCGGATGCGCAGGCATCAGGAAGAACTTCACAAAGGTCCTGAGCTTCTCCCTTGCCATGTGCGGACTTGCCATGGTGGGCTTCGGACTTATGGAGAACATGATCGTGATCTGCAGCTTCGGCTTCCTGTTCTTCTTTATGCTCCCCTTCGCCAACAACTGTCTTGACTACATGACCAGGACAAATATCGAAGCAGACAAGCAGGGAAGAGCCTGGGGACTTATAAGTTTTCTTTCCCAGATCGGATATGTGGTGGCATACGGCGGAGCAGGAGTCATCGCTGACAAGATCGCAGAAGTAAGAAATATCGGAGTAGGACGCGGAGCAGCAGCCGTCATCATGGTCTCCGGCCTGATGCTGGCGGTAATGGCAATATCGATCCTGAAGTTCAGGTCGGTAAGAGAGCTTGAAAGAGGTACAGTAAATGCTGAAGCATCTGATAATAAAGGGGACTTAAGACCATAAGCTGGCTGGAGAGCATGGGATGGTAAAATAAAAAACGAAAAAATTGAAAGATATCTGTTCGTAAATCGTCTTAATAGGTGAGAGACGATATAGGAGTTGAAAAATGGATGATAGTAGGATAATCGATCTGTTCTTCGAGCGCTCGGAACAAGCGATTAAAGAATTATCTGACAGATACGGAAAACTTGCGCAAGTTGTCTGTGCGAACATATTGAAGAATGAGTCCGATGCTGAAGAATGCGTTAACGACTCGCTCTTCAATACCTGGAATGCCATTCCCCCGGCAAGACCTGTTTCGTTATGCGCATTCTTTATCGACATCGCCCGTAAGAAAGCGCTGGACAGATATCGTTATAACAGTGCCGCCAGAAGGAACAGTAACTTCGACGTAGCACTGGACGAACTTGAAGAATGCCTGGGAAGACAGGGAACACCTTCGGAGGAATGTGAAGCGAAAGTCCTGACGGAAGCGATAGACCGTTTCCTGAAAGATCTTAAGAAGCAGGACAGGGTAATGTTCGTAAGCAGATATTATCTCTCGGATCCTATCCCCGTGATCGCGCAGAACACGGGACTTAAGGAATCAGTCGTATCCGTACGCCTGTGTCGTATCCGCGAAAAGCTTCGAATATACCTAAGAAAGGAGAAACTGATATGAAAAGGGAAGTTATATCAGAAGCCATGAGCAATATCTCTGAAGAGTACAGAGCGGAAGCTCTGCAGCTTCACGATCCTGAAGTAATATCAGGACAGAAACATATGAAAAAGAAGATCATCACCATAGCACTGGTGGCTGAAATAACCACAGCTCTGGGCGCCACGGCATTTGCCGCCCTGTCCGGCATGTCGGCAAGGGACGGTGAACCCGGAGAGACCATCGTAGCCAATTTTCCTGCTGAAAGCATAGAGGCAGTTGTGCCTGTAGGCGATACCGGAGAGACCATGGAGACCATCGTCTATCAGGAAGCAGACAGCTGCGTCTATACCAACATCACCAAGGTCTTTACCTTCGACGCCTTCACATCCTGCGATGAGATGGAGTTCAAGACCAACTACGCTCCCGATGGCTTTATATACAACTGGGGTGCTC
>CACXGG010000163.1 GCA_902767145.1 Oscillospiraceae bacterium
TCGTCTACGTTACCCATGACCAGGAAGAGGCACTCACGATGTCCGACACCATCATCGTCATGAAGGACGGCGTCATCCAGCAGATCGGCACACCTACAGATATCTATAACGAGCCCAAGAATGCTTATGTTGCTGACTTCATCGGTGAGTCCAACATCATCCCCGGCACCATGAAGAAGGACTTCGAAGTAACCTTCGGCGGTTCCACCTTCGAGTGCGTGGATCCTCTTTTCCCTGAGATGGAGGAGGGCAAGGTCAACAAGGTTGACGTTGTGGTAAGGCCCGAGGATATCTACGTTAAGGAAGAGAATGAGGATTACATCAACGGCACTGTCGTGAGCATCGTCTTTAAGGGCGTTCACTATGAGATCATGGTGGAGGGCGACAATGGCGTAATGTGGATGATCCACGATGTAGATCCCGTAACGGTAGGACAGAGAGTAGGTCTTACCCTTGACCCTGACGACATACATATCATGAGAAAATCCCAGTTCTCTCCGGCACCCGGAGGATTTGGCGTAAATATCGAAGACGAAGAGGATGTTCCGGAGGATATGGAATGAAGGAATTAAAGACAAGGATATCGCTTCTGCCGATACATGCCGTCGTTATGTGTATAACGGCGATATTGTCGCTTCTTGCGATCTTTATCCCCATGTTCGAACTCTTCGTACAGTATAAGAGGCAGAGGATATATTCGCTCTTTACACTTATCCTGGATCCTGATGTGACAGTTGGCCTCAGAGACGGGGTCGTAAACCTGGATTTCAAGATGTTCGGCGCATGGATATTTACTTTTACGATCATAATCTCAGTTGCAGCAATGACACTCGCGCTGGGCTTCCAGCTCTATTCTGACAACCGGGTCAAGAAACGCCTGGGATGTCTTTCGGTAATGGTGCTCTTTGTGTTAAGGCTCTTTTTGCACATCTATACTCTTTCGAATTTCGTAACGGATAAGATGATCGCAGAGAATAACATGACAACCCAGAGACTCTATGTTGTCCAGACACTGACAGGTAATATCCTGACGATCCTTCTGGTCTTCGGTATATTTGCATGTATCTATGGTGCCCTGGGACTTAAGATGAGCATGAAGCTCCTGGCTTACCCCTATATACTCTGGATCGTGGTATTTACCATCCTTCCCCTGGCACTTATCCTCTTCAGGGCTTTTTTCGCGAAGACCTCCGGCGGATATGCATTTACCACGGACGGGTTTGCCACGCTCTTTGCGAACAAGACGGTCACCACTTCCTTTTATGGAATGAAGGTTACCCTCCAGGAGTATTTCTCCGTTTTCGTACGAAGCCTGGACTATGCTATCTGGACTACCATCGGCTGCCTTATCATCTCTTATCCTCTTGCATATATCATGGCGGAGAGGACAAAGAGGCTTCACAAGACATCCAGCAAGCTCCTTCTCCTGCTGGTACTTCCCATGTGGATGAATACCATGCTCAGGACATATGCATGGCGTGCTTTCTTCGGAGAGACCGGTGTGCTCAATACGGTACTCGGATCCATGGGTGCCATAAGCGAGCCCATCCTCTTCCTTCAGAATCCCGTGATGTCTGATGTCATCACGAAGCTCGTCATGGTCAACGACTTCCTGCCCTTCATGATCCTGCCCATCTACTCAGTACTGGTCAAGATCGATTCCAGCCTTTCCCAGGCTGCGGAGGATCTGGGAGCCAACAAGGTACAGACATTTGTTAAGGTCATATTCCCCCTGTCCCTTCCAGGCGTTATCTCGGGTATACAGATGGTATTCATGCCGTCCATGACCTTCTACATGATCCCCGACATCATCTCGGAGGGTTCGAAAACAACGATCGGTAATACAGTGCAGTCCTTTATCCTCAATGAGAGCACCACCTACCAGCAGGCAGGTAATGTTCTGTCTCTCATCCTTCTCATCTTCGTCCTTATCACCATGGGCGTTCTGAGGAACCAGGATAAGGAAGCATCAGGTTCGGGAGGTATGGTCTTATGAGAATGCTGAAAAGGCTTGTTCCGAATATCTATATCGGTCTTATACTTCTGTTCCTGTACCTGCCTATAGCGATACTTATCGTCTATTCATTCAACAGCGTACCCAAGTCATTTATCTGGGGCGGGTTTACCATCAGGAACTATACGAACCTCTTCTCCGGTTCTGACGGTGGAGAGCTTCTGGAGGCACTTCTTACCACCCTCAAGATCGCTGCTATCGCATCAGTGGTGTCCACGATCTTCGGTGTTATCTCCTGCCTCGGTATCGCATACATGAACAAGAAGATGCAGGGGGCCATCATGAGCCTTACCTACATCCCTAACGTTATGCCGGAGCTGGTCATCGGTATCGCATTCATGCTCCTGTTCTCCTTCCTGGGAGTACAGAAGGGACAGTTCACACTGATATGTGCCCATATAGCATTCTGCGTGCCCTTTGCCATCCTGTCCATCAACCCGAAGATAAAGCAGCTGGACAAGAATCTGTCGGAGGCTGCCATGGATCTGGGAGCTACGCAGCTCCAGACATTAAGGCTGGTCATCATCCCCGAGATAATGCCCGGTATCCTGTCTGCTCTGATGCTCACATTTACCATGTCGGTGGACGACTATCTTATCTCAAACTTCAATGTGGACAGCTCTACCCAGACCCTGCCCATGAAGATATATTCCATGGCGAAGTTCGGAGTCAATCCCAAGATGAATGCCCTCACTACCATCCTTTTCGTGGTGGTCCTGGCACTTCTCATACTTTCGAACCTTTCGTCGTTTAAGGATGCAAAGAACAAAAAGAAATAAGGAACAATAAACAGGAGGAGTATTGAAATGAAGAAGATCATCAGAAAGGCCCTGTCAGCTATCGCTGCTACTGCACTTATGGCATCTGTAGTACTTTCATCTACAGCCTGCGATAAGAGACAGGAGCTCATCATCTACAACTGGGGTGAGTACATCGCAGAGGATACCATCGCAAAGTTCGAGGAGGCATATCCCCAGTACAAGGTAGTCTACAGGACATTTGAGACAAACGAGACAATGTATCCCAACCTGGACAACACATATGATGTCATCATCCCGTCCGAGTACATGGTATGCCGTCTCATCAACGAGGAGAGGATCCAGCCCATCGACTGGTCTCTTATCCCCAATGTATCCGAGTATATGGATCCCATCTTTAACGAGCTCCAGTATGCCCAGGATCAGTCCCTCTCTGACGAGGTGCTCGATTATGCCATCCCTTATATGTACTGCACAGTAGGACTTGTCTACGACGCAAACAAGATCACTCTTCCCGAGGGAACTACTGATCCCGCAGTTATCTGGGATGTTCTCTACAACGAGGCAAATGCAGGTGAGATCGGAATGTACGATTCCATGAGAGAGTCCATCGGATGTGCTCTCAACTACCTGGGTTATTCCATCAACACCATGGATGATGCACAGCTTCAGGAGGCACAGGATCTTCTTATCGCACAGAAGGAGAGCATGAACCCTTCCTATGGTGTAGATAACCTTAAGGATAAGATGGCTTCCGGCGAACTGTCCGCATCCCTTGCATGGTCCGGTGACCATATCGTTATGCTGGACAGGATCGATGAACTTGGAAATGATGATATCGATCTTCAGTATGTCCTTCCCGAAGGATCCAACTGGTCCGTAGATATGATGTGCATCCCCACTAATGCCCAGAACTATGAGGGTGCCCACGACTTCATCAACTTCATGTACGATCCCGAGATCGCTCTTGAGAACTGTGAGTATGTTGGTTATTCAACACCTAATACAGCTGCAAGGGAAATGCTGGATCCTGAGGTTGCTAATAATGAGTACTACTATCCCACAGCTGAGATCTTTGAGACACTTGAGGTCTACTATTCCTCTTCCGAGATCGAGGAAAGGTATACAGAGATCTGGAATACAGTCAAGGCCAGCGCATAAGGTCTGATGAAACCCATAAATAGGAAAAGGACGGTCCGCCGTCCTTTTTTTATCGACTAATTTTCGGCTTTTCCGGAAAAAATAGTCGATGGTTTAGTCGATTCTCCGGGTGATCGACTATTTTTCCGCTTTTCGGGAAAAAATAGTCGACGAAATGGTCGATCCACCTGTCCGATTAATGGATCAACCCTCCTGTTAGACTTAAGTCAGAAAA
>CACXGG010000164.1 GCA_902767145.1 Oscillospiraceae bacterium
CTTAAAGACTTTTTGATGATGGATAAATTATAAGTTGAAAAACGAAAGGTAACATAAGCTAATGATGAAAGTACTGTTTGTCTGTCATGGAAACATCTGCAGGTCAGTTATGGCAGAGTATATCTTTAAGGATATGGTTGCTAAGAAGGGATTGTCGTCTTCGTTTTATATTGCTTCCTGCGCTACGAGCAATGAAGAGATAGGAAATGATATCTATCCGCCTGCCAAGAGGAAGCTTCAGGCTGAGGGGATCCCCTTTTCGCGTCACCATGCACGCAGGATAACTGTCGATGACTACGATTCGTTTGATTATATCCTTGCCATGGAAAGCTATAACCTCAGGAATATCTCGTACATCATAAAGTCTGATCCCCTGGGTAAGATCCGTCTTCTTATGGATTTTACCTCTTCTCCCAGGGATATCGCAGACCCCTGGTATACGGGTAATTTCGACAGGACATATGACGATCTTGTGGAAGGACTGGAAGCTTTCCTGTCTTCTGTCTTACCTTCCTAAAGTAGCATCGTAGGACTCGAGGAAATCCTCACCCTTCTGGACCTCCGTCAGGGAAAGGCCGGGAAAGCCCAGCTGCCTTGCACATTCGAACATGGCGATGGCGGCTGCGTTGGAAAGGTTCAGGCTCCTGCACTCACCTGCCATGGGGATCCTGAAGCATCTGTCGATATTCTCCTTCAGGCTATCGTAGGGTACGCCTGTACTCTCCTTGCCGAAGATAAGGTAGATCTCCTTATCCGAGACTCCTTTAAAATCGATATCTGAAGGGGGCACTTTTCCATATCTGGTCAGGAAGAAGTATTCGCCTTCGTTCTTGCTCCTGAAGTCCTCCCAGTTCTCGTAGAGCACGTAGTCAGCCCAGGTGATGTGGTTGGTGTTGAACCTGTTGAACTTGGGGTTCTCGATATCGAAGCCCAGGGGCTTTATTATGTGGAGCTTTGCGTTAAAGGCAACGCATGATCTCATGATGTTTCCCGTGTTCTGGGGGATCTCAGGCTCGAAAAGGACAACGTGCATCTTCTTACTCCTTGAATCTGTTAAGTCTTAGTGCATTAGTTACTACGAAAAAGCTGGAGAGGCTCATGGCTGCGGCGCCGTACATGGGATCCATGGCAAGGCCGTAGACACCTGCTGCAAGAGGGATCAGGACCACATTGTAGATAAGGGCCCAGAAAAGGTTCTCCTTTATGTTGGTGTAGGTCTTTCTCGAGAGCTTTATGGCCGTGACCACATCCTTTATGGAGGATCTCATAAGGACAACGTCTGCCGCATCGATGGCAATATCAGTACCTGCTCCGATGGCTATTCCTATGTCTGCTGTGGTAAGGGCTGGGGCATCGTTTATGCCGTCTCCCACCATGGCGGTCTTTCCGTCTTCTTTAAGCTTCCTGACAGCTTCTTCCTTGCCTTCAGGCCTTACTTCCGCGATGACTTCGTCTATCCCGGCTTCTCTTGCGATGGCTTCCGCCGTCAGCCTGTTGTCGCCGGTGAGCATCACAGTCCTGATGTTGAGCTTTTTAAGCTCCTTTATGGCCTCCCTGCTGTCAGCCTTGATGGTGTCGGCTACAGCTATTATGCCTATGGTCTCGCCGTCTTTCTTTATTGCTATTGGCGTCTTACCCTCTTTTGCATATCTGTCCGCTTCAGCTCTTCCGGCTTCCACCTTTATGCCGTCTAAGATGCCTTCCACACCTGATCCCGTAATGGATCTGAAGTCCTTTACTTCAGGACAGGCGATTTTGTTTTCCTTTATGTATTCCATGATGGCCAGGGAGATGGGATGCTCCGATCTGGACTCCAGGGCTCCTGCGATCCTGAGGACCTCATCCCTGTCTCCTTCCACATCGGTAACCTTAGGCCTTCCTTCTGTTACGGTACCTGTCTTGTCCAGGGCGACGATCCTGATCTTTCCCGTCTCCTGCATAGCCTCCGATGTCTTAAAGAGGATATTCTTTTTCGCACCTACTCCGTTACCCACCATGATGGCAACAGGAGTTGCAAGTCCCAGGGCACAGGGGCAGGAGATGACCAGGACGCATATAGCTCTTGCCAGGGCAAAACCTGTGTCTCCCTTAACTATCTGCCAGATGATGAAAGTGACCGCCGCTATGGCGATGACCGCAGGAACGAAGACCCCTGATATCTTATCCGCCAGCTTTGCGATGGGCGCTTTGGTGGCGGCAGACTCTTCCACGGTCTTGATGATCCTTGCAAGGGTGGTATCCTTTCCTACCCTGGTGGCTTCACACTTTATAAAGCCCGCCTTGTTAATGGTGGCGGTGTAGACTTCGTCACCTGTGTTCTTGTCGCAGGGGATGCTCTCACCTGTGAGGGCCGACTCGTCTATGGCTGTCGTTCCCTCGATGATGGTGCCGTCCACCGGGATCTTTTCGCCGGGCCTTACCACGAAGATATCCCCTGCCTTTATGTCCTTTGCCGGGATGGTTATCTCTTCTCCTTCCCTGATGACGTTGGCAGTATCGGGAGTAAGCTTTATGAGGCTCTTGATGGCATTGGTTGTCCTTCCCTTGGAGGCTGCCTCCAGCATCTTTCCCACGGTAATGAGGGTCAGGATCATGGCGGCGGATTCAAAGTAGAACTCGTCCATATATTTCATGTCTCCGGTGGTGATCAGCTTTATGAGCATCACAGTGGAGTATCCGAAAGCCGTTCCGGAGCCCATGGCTATCAGGGTGTCCATATTGGGTGCCAGGCGGATGATACCCTTTATGCCGCTTACAAAGAAATGTCTGTTTATGATAAGTATCGCTGCCGACAGAAGGAGCTGGATAATGCCAAGTATCTTATGGTCCATCCATCCGGGGACGGGGAAGCCGAAGAGCATATGGCCCATGGAGAAATACATCAGGACGATGAGGACCGCCACTGATGCTATAAGCCTTTTCTTAAGTGCGGCCGTGTCTGTGTCGTTTATGGCATCGTCTGTCTTGACCCTGGCCTTATAGCCGGCATCTTTGACAGCCTTGATGATGTCCTTGTCGGAGGCTGTACCCTCAACTCCCATGGAGTTTGTGAGAAGGTTGACCGCGCAGGCGTCAACACCGTCCACCTTGGAGACGGCTTTCTCGACTCTGGCCTGACATGCGGCGCAGTGCATTCCCTGGACATCAAACTGTTTCATGTGATATATCGTATACCATTCTACGATCGGTTATCAAGTGCTAACCACATCTTTGTTAACGATGTTCTTAACCCATTTATACTTCTTATAGTGGATATAGACAACCGGGAGCTTGATCATCTCATCCAGGTTCAGAATAAAGTAGACCCAGATCACCGGAAGGTTAAAAACAAATGCAGCAAGGGCTCCTGCCGGAAGTATCACCACCCACATGGTGATGGTATCGCACACCATGCCGAAGAAGGTATCTCCGCCCGCAGGGAAGATGCCTCCGATGACCACGGAGTTGATGGACCTTCCCATGATGTAGTAGGAGCACATGAAGAGCATATACATCAGGAGCTTTGAAGCTTCGGGAGTCAGATTGACCTTGGATGATATAAGGGGGGAAAGGGCTGCCAGGATAAGTCCCAGTCCAAGACCGCTTACGATGGAAAGGACAGTGAGCTTGCCTCCGTATTCCTTTCCTCTCTCCAGCCTTCCTGCACCCAGCTCGTTTCCAACAAGGATAGCTCCGCCTGCCGACAGGGCATAGCAGAAACATGAGACTACGTCCTTGGCTATCGCAGCTATGGCATTGGCAGCAACCGCGTCACCTCCCAGGTGTCCGATTATGACCGTGATGAGGGTAAATGCGATACCCCAGAGGAGCTGGTTGGCTACCAGGGGTGTGGTGTACTTGCTGTAATCCTTTCTGAACTCCATGGGGACATCGATGATATCCCTGAGCCTGAGCTTGACAGGGCTCTTTCCTATGAATACGAAGATGGCTCCCATAAGGCCCGCGGTACAGGAGATAGTCGTTGCCAGGGCGGCACCCCTGGCTCCCATCCTTGGAGCTCCCAGAAGGCCGTAGATATAGATAGCATTAAGGCATACGTTTCCGATGACCATACAGATACTGATGACCATGCTCTGCAAGACCTTTTCAGTGTTCTTCAGCATGGTGACAAGTACCTGGGCGATGCCGTCGCTTATATATGCAAAGGCGGCGATCTTCAGGTAGCCTACTCCGTAGCCTACAATGTTGGGTTCGTTGGTGAAGATCCGCATGGTGCCCTCGGGGAAGAAGAAGGCGCATACGAAGAATGATATGGAAATGGGTACCATTATCTTGAGGTTATAGCCCAGGACGGTACTCATGGACTTTCTGTCACCTTTTCCCCAGTACTGGGCAGCGAAAAGGGACATGCCGGACATGACGGCGTAGACAAAGAGATTGAATACGAACATGACCTGGGAAGCCAAAGAGACCGCAGACATAGAATCCTGGTCCAGCATGACCAGCATGACGGCATCCGACACCGGTATGAGCGCGAACAGGAAATTCTGAAGCGTCATGGGCAGGATGAGTTTTATGAGGCTCTTACCAAAGCTCTTTTCTTCCATAATGGATCCGGGCATGTGCGGATTATAACACATGCCCGGAAAGGAGAAAATTATGAAACATGAACTTTGATATCAGTAGCCGAACTCCTGTGCCCAGTAGTAACCGTATTCGGAGTCTTCCTCATAGCACATCGAGAATCCACAAGTCTCATAATCGGGATCCAGGATGTTGGCCCTATGACCGTCGGAATCCATCCAGCTATCGAAAACTTCCTGTGCCGATGACTGACCGGCTGCGATGTTTTCTGCCCAGACGCCCGACAGTGAGAAGCAATCCTCTCCGTTAGGTCTGGTATGGCTGAACAGCTCAACGATCTCTTCAGCCCTGATATCCGCTGCATCCGCAAGAGTTCCGCTCCAGGAGTAAGGCTCCAGTCCGGCATCCTCTCTTGCTTCGTTCACGAGGATAAAAAGATCATATTCGATAGTTCCTTCAGGAGGATAGTTGATGCTGCGCTCAGGCTCGGGTTCGGGTTCGGGCTCCGGCTCAGTCTCGACTACCACTGTAGTTGTAGCTGTAGTCTCTGTCGTAACAGCGGTCTCTGTTTCTACTGCTGCGGCAGTCTCAGCTGCTGTCTCTTCGGTCTCCTCTTCCTCGTCTTCCATAACCGCTTCAGGCAGTTCATCCGCAAGAGCTGAACACTGTACATAGACGGTCTCTCCATCGATCTCGATCCTGTACCACATTCCACGCTCCGAGATA
>CACXGG010000165.1 GCA_902767145.1 Oscillospiraceae bacterium
TCGGTCAAAAACTCGGTCCTGTATCCCATTAGTCCTCGGGACGGGATCCTGAACTCGAGGCGGCTGTATCCCTTATCGGGCGGAAGCATATTCAGGAGCTCGGCTTTACGCCTTCCGAGCTTCTCCATAACAGGGCCAACGAAGTCCTCGGGAACATCGATGATAAGATCCTCAACAGGCTCACAGAGAACGCCGTCCACCTCCTTGAGGATGACCTTGGGCTTACTTACCTGGAATTCATATCCCTCACGCCTCATGGTCTCGATAAGGATGGAAAGATGAAGCTCTCCTCTTCCCTTGACCACAAATGCCTCAGTGGTATCTGTCTCCTCGACCCTCATGGAAACGTTTGTCTCGACTTCCTTGAAGAGCCTGTCACGGAGATGTCTTGATGTGACGAACTTACCGTCCTGGCCTGCGAAGGGGCTGTCATTGACGGAGAATGTCATGGCGATGGTAGGCTCGTCGATATTTACAAAGGGAATGGCCTCAGGGGTCTGGGCATCGCAGATGGTGTCACCGATATTGATGTCGGGGATACCTGCAACGCATACGATCTCACCTATGGAGGCACTGTCTATCTCCTGTCTTGAAAGACCGGCAAACCTGAGGAGCTTAACGATCCTGGCACTCCTCTTGCCCTCCTCGCCATATGTTACGACAGCGACATTCTGATTCTGTGTGATGGTACCTCTCTCGATCCTTCCGACGGCGATCCTTCCGATATAGGGATCGGAATCGATGTTGGATACCAGGAGCTGCAAAGGCTCATCAGGCTCACCCTCGGGACAGGGTGTATATTTGACGACTGTATCGAGAAGCGGTGTGAAGTCCAGCTCCTTACCCTCCTCGAACTCCTTGAGGTCCAGGGTCGCAACACCCGTCTTACCTGAGGAGTAAACGATGGGGAACTCAAGCTGGTCATCATCGGCACCCAGCTCGATGAAGAGATCCAGGACCATATCCACCACCTGATTGGGTCTTGCGTCGGGACGGTCGATCTTGTTGATACATACGATGGGCTTAAGTCCCATTTCAAGAGCCTTGCGGAGAACGAATCTCGTCTGGGGCATGGGACCGTCAAAGGCGTCTACTACCAGGAGGACTGCGTCTACCATCTTAAGTACACGCTCAACCTCACCGCCGAAGTCGGCATGGCCGGGAGTATCTACGACATTGATCCTTATGTCCTTATACTGGATAGCCGTATTCTTGGCCAGGATCGTGATGCCCCTCTCTCTTTCGAGATCGTTGCTGTCCATTACCTGCTCCACGATCTGCTCATTCTCCCTGTAGATACCTGCCTGCTTCAGCATGGAATCTACGATGGTGGTCTTACCGTGGTCTACGTGGGCTATAATTGCGATGTTGCGCATGTTTTCGATCTTAGCCATCAGTGATACTCCTTAGGGTCTCTTAATACTCATTTCTTTTTCTTTTTTGTGCCTTATATATTTTGCTACTTTAATGCCTTATTGTTGACATGACACATTACACAAAATATTATCAGTCTCCGCCCTTCTTATTACGCAAAAAGAACCTTATGGGGGTTCCTTCGAAGCCGAAGTTCTTCCTTACCTGGTTTTCGAGGTATCTCTCATAGGAGAAGTGGGAAAGTTCCTTGTCGTTCACGAAAAGCGCAAACGTGGGAGGGAATGTGGAAACCTGTGTTCCGTAGTAGATCTTGAGGTGGCGTCCCTTGTCCTGGGGAGTGGGGTTCATAGCGATGGCCTCTGACAGCATGTCGTTGAATACGCCGGTGGTAAGCCTTCTGCCTGCCTGCTCGTGGACCTTTACGATGGTCTCCCAGAGCTTGTCCACCCTCTGTCCCGTCTTGGCGGAGATAAAGAGTACCGGAGCGTAGTCCATAAAGGCAAACCTCTCCTTCACCGCCTTTTCCATTGTCTCAAGGGTACCTGTGGTCTTATCCACCAGATCCCACTTGTTTATTGCAAATATACATGCCTTGCCGTTGTCGTGGGCAAGTCCTGCCACTCTGGTATCCTGTTCTGTGATACCCACGGTGGCATCGATGAGGATGACGCATACGCGGGCATGGTCCACGGCTGAAAGGGCCCTGACCATGGAATACTTCTCGATGACATCCTCTATCCTGCTCTTCTTTCTCATTCCGGCGGTGTCCACGATGGTGAACTTGCCGTACTGGTTCTCCACCTCGGAGTCGATGGCATCCCTGGTGGTACCTGCGATATCAGAGACGATGGCCCTGTTGTCGCCGGTCATCCTGTTGGTAAGGGAGCTCTTTCCTGCATTGGGCCTTCCGATAAGTGCCACCCTGATCCTGCCGTCGTCCTCCTCGTTCTCATCTGCGGGAGGGAAGTTCTCGAAAACAGCATCCAGGAGCTCACCTATACCCAGCCTGTGGGCAGCGGAGATGGGAATGACCTCGCCTAATCCGAGATTATAGAACTCGTACATCTCGGCCGGGGGCTCGCCCACATAGTCAACCTTATTTACGCAGACCACCACGGGCTTTTTGGATTTCCTGAGCATAACGGCGATCTCCTGATCCGCCGAAGTAAGGCCTGCCTTAAGGTCACACATGAATACGATGACGTCTGCCGTCTCCATGGCGATCTCGGCCTGGAGCCTCATGCCCTGTAATATAACGTCAGATGTATCGGGCTCGATACCGCCGGTATCGATCATGGTAAACTCGCGCTCCCTCCATTTTGCAGAAGCGTAGATCCTGTCACGGGTGACTCCGGGAGTATCGTGAACGATGGATATCCTCTCACCGTACAGAGTATTGAACAGTGAGGATTTACCCACGTTGGGACGTCCAACTATGGCAACTACGGGTTTGCTCATCTCTTATCTCCGTTTCATTCTTTCTTTCAGGACACAAAAGAAAGGCGGTGTCATCTGTATAACACCGCCTTGTTGTCTCTTCTTAAGTCAGTCCTGATCAGACTTCTTCGCCGATAGTCAATACCTGCTTGCCATCTAAGTAACCGCAGTTCTTGCAGACCTTGCGGCGAAGCATCTTGGAATGACACTGCGGGCACTCAACAAAGCCGGGTGTCGCAAGCTTCCATAAGCTTCTGTGACGGGAAGTTCTTGCTTTTGACCACTTTCTCTTAGGATGTGCCATATATTTCCACCTCCATTTACTGTAGGGATTTAGACTGTTTTTTGCATAACGCTTAAAGATTTTACATTAGGCGCTTTTATTTTGCAATAGGAAATTTGCATATCCTGCTTTTTTTATTTTCCCACCGCATCTTACAGGAATCTGACGGCAAAAACGTTCTTCTGAAGATCCTCACCGTTCAGGAGCCTGTAACTGATCTCGAACTTCTCACAGAGCACCGAGGGCATATTTATATATTCTGTCTCTATATCCATCTCTATAACGCCGTAGGCGGTATGGAAATAGCCCTTTGTGTTCCTGGCCGTATCAAAGGACAGTTCACTCCTTATCTCGCCGCTTCTTTTGATGGAGGCGATCCCGGACCTCTTATCCATATGGATCTCATACAGGGTCTCTGCCCTTTCCCCTTCATGGAGCTGTTTCCACTTTATGGTGAGCTTCTCCTCCGAATCGGTCACCATGGCACCGGTCCTGTGGGGCTGGTCGTATGCTCCCGTGGTTATCTCTATGTCACGTCTCACTTTGTAAACCCCGAAACATCGTAGTGGTCTACGGTCACCTTCCTGGTGCCCTTGGGAAGTCCTCTTCCCAGGAAAGGAGATGCGACGCTCTCAAATCTTCCGGCATCATCGCTGGTGTAGAAAGCCCTGGTGACGTCAGTTCCGTCGGACATAAGGTCATTTTCGGAAAGGACCTTCTCCACCACGGAGGCGACGCTTATACCTGAATTGATAAGGGTAACGTCAGGTCCCATGACCCTGCCGATGGTCTTTGCCAGCAGAGGATAGTGGGTGCATGCCAATACGAGGGTATCCACGCCGAACTCCCTTACGGGCCTGAGATATCTCTCCGCTGTCATGGTGGCGATCTCATCGTCCCACCAGCCTTCTTCTGCCAGGGAAACGAAGAGAGGACATGCCTGCTGGATTATCTCCAGGTTCTCCATATCCTTTCCCGCCTGTCTTACGGCAGTCTCGTAAAGACCTGAGGAAACAGTGGCAGGTGTGGCGATTATACCTATCTTCCCGTTCTTTGTGGCATTGCAGGCAGCTACTGCACCCGGATAAACAACTTCCACCACAGGAACGTCAGAATGAGCCTTAAGGGTCTCATATGCGTGGGTGCTGGCTGTGTTACAGGCGATGACGATCATCTTAACGTCCTGCTCCTGGAGGAACATCATGTCCTGCAGGGAATACTTGATGATGGTGTCATGCGACTTGTTACCGTAAGGGGATCTTCCGTCGTCTCCAAAGTAGACGGTACTCTCCCCCGGAAGCCTTGATATTATCTCACGGAGAACGGTAAGTCCTCCGATACCTGAATCAAATACACCTATGGGTCTGTTATCTGCCATTTCTCTTCTTCCTCAGATCGTCAGGTTCTATCTCATACCTGGGTATTATCTCAAATCTTCTTCCGGAAAGCACGTGGTGCATGTTGTCAGAAGGGATCTTCCTCATTATAAGAGACGTGGAAAAGAGCTGCTGATAGCGGACCTTTCCCCCGTTCCTGGACTTAAAGAAGGTATTGATCTTATTTCTTCCATAGTTGCCGTCTCCCAGGATGGGGTGGCCGAGATGGGCGAACTGCGCCCTGATCTGGTGCGTCCTTCCCGTGACCAGCTCGCACTCTATCTCCGATACGTCCATACCGTCAGGACCTGCTCCCTTAAACACCTCCAGCACACGGTAGCGGGTGGTGATGGGAAGGTCTCCGGGCTTTTCCACATCGTGGACATATACGGATCCGGAAGGAGTCTTCTCCAGGAATGCCGAAACTTCCTTCATGATGGCATCGTCCTCACATATCACCGTCTCACCTGCTGAAGGCACACCTAAGACAAGGCAGCGGTATCTCTTGATGAGAAGGTCGTTCTTAAAAAGGAGTATGGCATCTTCCAGGCTCTCCTTGGACTTGGCCAGCATCAGGATGCCGCCGGTATTCATATCGATCCTGTGGACCAGCTCCATGCGGGGATTACCCGTGGTGGCACGCACGATATCGATGAGGTTGTTCTCTCCCGTGTTCTTTCCGCTGTGTACCGCAAGTCCCTGCCTCTTGTTGACCAGAAGGAGCCCGTCAGTTTCCGCAACGATCTTATAATCGGGATCGGAAGGGGCAGTCACCTTATCGCCTGAGCCGTCAAAGAGCTCATCGGGGAGCCATACCTGGACCTCCTGTCCCGAAAAGACAGCGATATCAGAAGAGATCCTCTTTCCGTCCACCCTTATGTCCTTATGCTTCAGGGCCTTATAAAGGTCAGCGGAACGAAGCCCCGGGAACGCCAGGGATGCCGCCTTGACCACATGCATATTGTCTGAAGATGATGGAACTGTAAAGGATTTCATGACAGCATTATAGCATAAACATATCCTTATACCCGGAAAGTATCATAAAAGTACGTTTGAGAGGTACCCGGACGTACTTTTAACGTACTTTTACGAAAAGTACGCGAAAAGTACCGATCCGACAGCAGAAAACGTACTTTTAACGTACTTCTCAAAAAAAGAAGGGGCTGCGGTGCAGCCCCTCCCTGTTAATTCAGTCCATAAGATATATCATGAGACCCATACACCGTTGGAATCGAATGTATATGTCTTGGATCCGATCTTGACCGTACCGGTCTGCATGACGCCGGACTTGAAGTAATACCACTTACCGGAGATCTCCTGCCATCCTGTTGCCATGACGCCGGAGGATCCAAAGTAATACCACTTGCCGTCGATCTTCTGCCAGTTGGTAGCCATTGCTCCGGAAGATCCGAAGTAATACCACTTGTCGGAGAGCTTGAGCCATCCTGTTGCCATAGCGCCGGATGCCTGGAAGTAATACCAGCTGCTTCCGCTCTTCTGCCAGCCTGTGAGCATTACGCCCTCATCACTGAACAGATACCACTTGCCGGAGATCTTCTGCCAGCCTGTCTGCATTGCACCGGAGGATGCAAAGTAGTAATACTGGTCATCGATCTTGATCCAGCCGGTCTGCATTACGCCCTGGTCATTGAAGTAATACTTCTTGCCGGAGATGGTCTGGAGACCGGTTACCATAGCACCGGAGGACTTGAAGTAATAGTACTTGCCGTCGATCTGCTGCCAGCCCTTCTGCATTACACCATTCTCATCGAAGTAGTAAGTTGCCTTACCGATCTTCTGGAGACCCTTGGCGATCTCGCCGTAGTCACCGGCATAGTAGTAAGAGCCATCCTTGGAGATCCACTGGTTCTCCACGATCTTACCGTTCTCATCGAAATAGAATGTTGCACTCTCGATGGAAAGGATAATATCTGTTGCCATGACTCCGGAAGACTGGAAGTAATAGCTGTCACTTCCTACTGTCTGCCAGCCGGTCTTCATGATTCCGTCTGTTCCGAAGAAATACTTCTTGCCGGAGAGAGTCTGAAGACCTGTTGCCATAGCGCCGGATCCTGCGAAGTAATACCAGTCACCGGAGATCTGCTTCCAGCCGGTTACCATAGCACCGGAACCTGTGAAGTAGTACCACTTACTGGAGATCTTCTTCCAGCCGGTAGCCATTACACCATTACCATCGAAGTAATACCACTTACCGCCGATGGTCTGCCAGTCTGTTAACATAGCACCGTCTTCACCGAAGTAATACCACTTGCTGTTGATGGTCTGCCAGCTTGTCTGCATGATACCATCATCATCGAAGAAGTATGTCTTATCATCGATCTCATAAAGACCTGTAGCTTTTACAAGATCCTCTGTGAGGTAATACTTGGAGCCGTCTTCAAGCTCATGCCAGCCGGGAAGGATCTGAGGTTCAATACCGTCTCCGTAGAATACGATCTCGAGTATGTACTGGTAATCATCAGATCTGAGTTCCCATACATACTCTCCACCTGCAAATTCCACACCGTTTACTAAGATGATCTGGCAGCCTTCAGGCTTTTCGATGTTAAGGGTAATGGTAGCCATTACGTCAGAACTATAGTTCATATTTACAAGAACCTTTTCCCTGTTTGCTGCAACAAGTACATCAGCAACATCGTCAGATTCAGCAACTGATACATACTCCTCTGCAATGAGGCCTTCCATACCATCCTCAACAAGAACGATCTCACGATACTCGTAAGGGAAAGAAGGATACTGTGTATGATCATAATCATACTCATTCTCATCAGTATAGATCTTGAAGCATACACCTACTTCGGAATCAAGCTCATAAGAATATACGCCGTTTTCAGCTGTCAGTTCCACCTCTTCCTGGAAGTTAGGACATGCAACTACCTTATAGCAGTCACCGTCTACTGTAAACTTGACAACTGCTCCGGGATCGAAGAAGGAGATCTGACCGTCGTCATAGATATCACCGCTTATTGCATCAGTTATCTCAACATCGCCTCTTTCAA
>CACXGG010000166.1 GCA_902767145.1 Oscillospiraceae bacterium
AAGGGCGGAAAGATGGCCTTCGAGGAAGGCGTTGACTCCTACGTTCCCTATGCCGGCTCCCTCAAGGACAACCTTGATACATCCCTGGCAAAGGTAAAGGCTACAATGTGCTCCTGCGGATCCAGTAGCATCGAGGAACTCCAGCAGAAGGCAAGGCTCGTAGTCGTTTCCTCCACATCCATCATCGAGGGTGGTGCCCACGATGTCATCCAGAAGGAAAATGACAGGAGCGCAAGATAAAAAGTTGCTATAATAGCCCTTATAATTTAAAATAATGTGACTAATCATTTTGAGAGGAAAGAAAAATGGCTGAAGAAGAGAAGATCAGACTGACCTCGGAAGGCTTTAAGGCATATCACGAGGAGCTCAACGAAAGAAAGATAGACAAGAGAAAAGAGATCGAGCAGAGGATCGCTGAGGCAAGAGCCCAGGGAGACCTTTCCGAGAACTCTGAGTACGACGAGGCTAAGGAAGAGCAGGGCAGGAACGAAGCAAGGATCAGAGAGATCGAGGCTATCCTGCAGAATGCTGAAGTAATCGACGAGGATGAGATCTCCAAGACTAAGGTTTCCCTCGGTTCCACTGTTGTCCTCCGCGATGAGGAGACAAAGGAAGAGACACAGTACAGGATCGTCAGTGCAAAAGAGGAGAACATCTTCGAGAACAAGATCTCTGCAGATTCACCTGTAGGCAAGGCACTTGAGGGCAAGAAGAAGAATCAGGTAGTCGAAGTCGTTACAGGCGTTGGTACTTTCAAATACAAGATCATGAAGATCGGCAGCAAGTAATACGGTTTCCGATCTTAAAGAAAATGGCGCGAGAAAAACATCGCGCTTTTTTTCGCGATAAAGGAAGATAAGGAGTATTCCCATGGCAGAAACAGATAACATCAACGAGCAGGAAAAGATCAGACGCGAAAAACTCGCCGCCATGCAGCAGGAGGGTAAGGATCCTTTCGTCATCACCAAGTACGATGTGACCACCCATTCCACTGACGCAAAGGCTGCCTTCGAAAAGAAGGACGAGGAGCTTCGTGCCACCATCACCGAGACTGATGAGGAGGCTGTAAACGAGAAGCTCAAGGAACTTCACGAGCAGGATAAGATCGAAGTATCCGTCGCAGGACGTATGCTCCTTAAGAGAGTCATGGGTAAGGCTTCCTTCGCCACCATCAACGATCTCAAGGGCAACATCCAGATCTATGTCACAAGGGATGCTCTCGGTGTCGACGACTACCAGGCCTTCAAGAAGTACGATATCGGTGACATCATCGGTGTTAAGGGTTTCCTCTTCAGGACAAGATCCGGTGAGGTCTCCGTACACGCTGAGGAGCTTACTCTTCTTTCCAAGAGCCTTAAGCCCCTTCCCGAGAAGTTCCACGGCCTTACAGATACAGAGCTCCGCTACAGACAGCGCTATGTTGACCTTATCCAGAATCCCGAAGCCAGGGATACCTTCGTAAAGAGATCCCAGATCATCAAGGAGATCAGGAACTTCCTTGACGCCAGGGACTTCATGGAAGTTGAGACACCTATGCTGGTATCCAATGCCGGCGGTGCTGCAGCAAGGCCCTTCGAGACCCACTACAACGCCCTGGACGAGGATGTTAAGCTCCGTATCTCCCTGGAGCTCTACCTTAAGAGGCTGATCGTCGGAGGACTTGAGAGAGTCTACGAGATCGGACGTGTATTCAGGAACGAGGGTGTAGATACAAGACATAACCCTGAGTTCACACTTATGGAGCTCTACCAGGCATATACAGACTACGAGGGCATGATGGAGCTCACAGAGTCCATGTTCCGCTATCTTGCAGAGAAGATCCTGGGAACCACCACCTTCAAGTACGGTGACATCGAGCTGGACTTCGGCAAGAAGTTCGACCGCATGTCCATGAACGACTGCATAAAGAAGTACACAGGCATCGATTTCGATGAGGTAAAGTCCGACGAGGAAGCAAAGGCCCTTGCAAAGGAGCACCATGTGGAGTTCGAGGACAGGCATAAGAAGGGCGACATCATCAACCTCTTCTTCGAGGAGTTCTGCGAAAAGAACCTGATCCAGCCCACATTCATTACTGACCATCCCATCGAGATCTCACCCCTCACCAAGATGAAGCCCACAGACCACTCCAAGGTAGAGAGGTTCGAGCTCTTCATCAATACATGGGAGATGTGTAACGCATATTCCGAGCTCAACGATCCCATCGACCAGCGCGAGAGGTTCAAGGCACAGGATGCTAATGCAGCAGCCGGTGACGACGAAGCAGAGCACACAGATGAGGACTTCCTCAATGCTCTCGAAGTTGGT
>CACXGG010000167.1 GCA_902767145.1 Oscillospiraceae bacterium
CCATCTATGTCGAGGAGACGGGATTTGTGGGAGGCCTCATACTTATATTGATGTATATGGTGATGTTCGGCATGTGCCTGATGGTAATAGTGCGGGCGAACTCTGTCTTTACGAGGATGATAGCCACGGGCTGTACGTCCATAATAATGATACAGGTAATACTGAACCTGGCCGTTGAGCTGCAGGTCATTCCGTCAACGGGCGTTACGCTGCCCTTCGTAAGTTATGGCGGAACTGCACAGATATGTCTTCTTATCGCTTATGGTATGATACTTTGTGTATCACGAAGCGGTACATCACCCAAAGGCTTAAAGGAGAGATCCTGATGGATAGAAGATTCATAGTGACCGGCGGCGGAACGTCAGGCCACATCAACCCGGCAATAAGCATCGCAGATGCCCTTTCCCGTTTCTATAAGGACAGAGGGGAGAGCTGCGAGATCATCTTTACCGGAAGAGCCGACGGATATGAGGGCATCCTCGTTCCCAAGGCAGGATACGAGCTTAAGGATATCGAGGCAAAGCCCTTCCCCATGAAGCCCGGTCCCGGAATGGTAAAGGCATATAAGTCTCTTCAGAAGGGAAGAGCCCAGTGCAGGAAGATAATCGAGGAATTCAAGCCTTCCGCCGTAATAGGTACGGGAGGATTTGTCTGTGCGCCCCTTCTTCTTGAGGCTTCTAAGATGAAGATCCCCGTGGTGATCCACGAGGCAAATGCCTTCCCGGGACGCGCAAATAAGCTCATCGGAAAGAAGGCAGACCTGGTACTTACGGGATTCCCGGGACAGGAAAAGGACTTCAAGGGCGCAGGTAAGGTCATCTGCGTTGGAAATCCCGTCAGGGAGATGATGTTCGGAAATACATATGAGGGCTCCAGGGAAAAGCTTGGTATCGCCCCTTCACAGAAACTCGTTTTCGCCATGGGCGGAAGCAGGGGCTCCAAGACCATCAATGAGGCCATAATCAAGGCCGCAGGCATGGAGGAGTTCAGGGACGTGAAGTTCGTACTGGGTGCAGGCATGCAGCAGGCAGATCTTCTGGCTTCAGACTTCAAGGCTCCCGAAAACCTTTCCATCAACAAGTATATCGAGAACCCCAACGACTACCTGTCCGCGGCTGATGTATCCATCACCAGGGCCGGAGCCGTCACCTGCGCTGAGGTGGCAGCCATGGGTGCCTGCTCCATATTCATCCCTTATCCCTATGCGGCTCACAAGCATCAGAACTTCAATGCCCAGGCATTTGTCGATGCCGGCGGTGCCATGATGATCGAGGATGAGGACGTATGTAAGGGAGAGCTCTTCCCCGTGCTCAGGTCCCTTCTTGAGGACGATGAGAAGAGGAAGGTCATGAGGGAGAATGCCCTTAAGCTGGCTATCCCTGATTGCAGCGAAAGGATCACAAAGGCAGTAGATCAACTTTTGAGTAATGAATGATAATGAGCTGGACAAGCTGTTCGGAGTAGGAGAGGAAGCCGGACAGGAGGAGATCGAGGAAGAGATCTCAAAAGAGGAAGTATCCCCGGCTGATGCTCCCGCAGAGGAAGATGCGGATAAGAAAGATCCTGATGAGGACATAGAGGGTTTCTCGGAAGAGGACTTTAAGCCTTCAAAGGAACTTTCAAAGAAAGATCTCAAGGAACTCAAAAAGAAGCAGAAGCAGGAGGAAAAGGAGCGCCTTCTCAAGGAAAAGGAAGCCAGAAAGGCTGAAGAGAAGAGAAAGGCTGCCATGTCCGCCGCCGAAAGAGATAAGGAAAGGGCTAAGGCCGCCGAGGAATATGCCCGTGAACTTGAAAAGAAAAGAGCAGAGGCAAGACGCCGCAAGGCCCTGAAGGCCAAGGCCAGAAAGGAAGCCAAGGAAAACGGGATCCCCCTGGATGAAAGGGAGTACCTCAAGGATTTCCCCTTAAAGTTCAGGACTGTCCTTCTCATATTCCTGGCCATATCCATGCTCCTGTTTGTCTGGGCGTTCCTGAACCATCCCGCCATGAGGGTACAGACCATAATCGTGGAGGGCAACTACGCCCTTTCAGACGAGAAGATCATAGAGAGCCTGGGTATCGAGCCCGGGGAACATATCCTCACGAACCACATGGTCTCGGCAAGAAGGCTTGTCACCAACAACCCGTATATCATGTCTGCATCCGTTACCCCGGTATTCCCATCGGGTATAAAGGTAACAGTGGATGAGAGAACTAAGATCGCCTATATAAAGACTGCCGACGGATATGTGGCCATCGATGATGAGGGCACTGTCCTGGAGTTTTCCGCCCAGTATACAGATGAGGTCCATCCCGTTATATGCGGCCTCAACGTGGATCATGCCGTGCTGGGCCAGAAGCTGGATATCCTGGATGATATGGACTATCAGAAGATGATCATCGTCCTGGGTGCCGTCCTGGCCGCAGATATGAACAGCACGAAAGATGATGATTACAGCCTGTTCGACAACCTTCAGGAGGTGAGGATCATTCCCAGCGGACTCATCTTCATAACCCTGGAACTGCCCGAGGGATCGGTGCTCCAGGTGAAGCTGGATGACATCGACAATATATCCGACGATATGCACTGGCTCATGTATGCCATCGAAGAAGGCGCCATGAGGGATCTGCCCCACGGAGCCCTTGATATGACCGGAGATGAGTACATCTTCAGGGAGTCTGTATCATAACAGTAACACAACGGAAACCCTATTGGATTTGCATTAAAAAGAAAAAAAGCTTAACATTAGTGTTGTATTATTAACTTTTATATTGTGCCATCACAATATTTAGGTTAAAATTCAAGATGTCGTACTATATATAGTTATTAATAACTGGAGGATACTTGATATGTCTGAAAAACGCGGTTTTGTTTTGGACGAGGAACACTTTGCTACCATTAAGGTAATCGGCGTCGGCGGCGGCGGATGTAATGCCGTAGACAGAATGCTCGACAGCGGAGTGCAGGGGATCGATTTTATTTCTATAAACAGTGATAATCAGGCTCTGGCCAGATCAAAGGCCCCCATCAGGATCCAGATCGGCGAGAAGGTCACAAGAGGTCTCGGATGCGGTGCTGATCCCAGCGTAGGTGAGAAGGCAGCCGAGGAGTCCAAGGACGAGATCGCAGAAGCAATCGCAAATACAGACATGCTCTTTATCACAGCCGGCATGGGCGGTGGTACAGGTACAGGTGCCGCTCCCGTAGTCGCACAGATCGCACAGGAGCTTGGCATCCTTACAGTTGCAGTAGTTACAAGACCCTTCGGTTTCGAGGGTGCCAGAAGATCCTCCAATGCGGAGCGCGGCATCAGGGAACTCGAGAAGTATGTTGACTCCCTCGTAGTCGTTTCCAATGACAAGCTCCTTGAAGTAGTAGACGACGATACATCCTTCGAGGATGCATTCAATATGGCAGATCAGGTACTCAAGTTCGGTGTCGCAGGTATCTCCGACCTGGTAGCTATCCCCGGACTTATCAACCTCGACCTTGCAGACGTAAGAAGAGTAATGACAAAGGCAGGCGTATGCCACATGGGTATCGGCCGTGCCTCCGGTGAGGGAAGAGCCACATCTGCTGTTAAGCAGGCTATCAACTCTCCTCTCCTTGATACCACCATCGAAGGTGCTAACGGCGTGATCGTTAACTTCACAGGTGGAAGGAACATGAAGCTCCAGGAGATCGATATGGCAGCTAAGCTCGTAAGAGAGGCTGTTGCTCCCGAGGCTGAGATCATCGTCGGTGCCGTTATCGACACATCCCTTGAGGACGAGATCATGATCACAGTAATCGCTTCCGGTTTCGACAATACGGTCAATGCTTCCGCAGGACACCGTGCGAGCACATCTGTCCTTTCCAGGAACAATCCCCAGATCGTAACTGAGCAGCCCAGAGTTCAGGCAGCCCAGCCCAGAAATATCTACAGCGCCCAGAGACAGCAGCCTGCACCTGCACCCGCTCCCCAGCCCGTTCAGAATGCAGCTCCCGGATTCCTCTTCGGTGATGATTCCGCTAATGTTGTCCAGGCTAAGAGAGAAGAGATCACAGAGCAGCCTCAGCCCGCACCTGCACCTGCACCCGCTCCCCAGCCCGTTCAGGTCCAGCCCGTCCAGACTGTTCAGCCTTATGGTACTCCCAGACAGGCTCAGCCCGCTCCCGCACCCGTTGCTCCTAACCAGATGGGTGGCAGGCCCCAGGCTAACGTAGCTCCCCAGCAGGCTCCCGGGCAGGCAGCTCAGCCCGCTAAGTCAGCTAAGCCCTGGTTCATGTTCGGAAGGGATCCTGAGTCCTGATAAGGCAGGGATACTGATCTATGAGATGCCCCAAGTGCGGCAATGCTGATGACAAGGTAATCGACACCAGGCCCTCAGAGGAGGGAAGGACGATCAGAAGGAGGAGGGAATGCCTCTCCTGCGGAAACCGTTTTTCCACCATCGAAAGGGTCGAGGGTCTTAGCCTCAAGGTCATAAAAAAAGACGGGACCAGACAGGAATTTTCCAGCGAGAAGCTTCTTGAGGGTCTGTCCTCTGCATGTTCCAAGCGCCCTGTATCAAATGAGGAGCTCGTCACCATCGTGAGCGAGATCGAGAATATGATCCAGGACCAGAAGAACGGCGAGCTTTCCACAAAGGCTATCGGTGAGCATGTCATGAACCGTCTTAAGGAATTGGATAAGGTAGCTTATGTAAGATTTGCCTCCGTATACAGAGACTTTACGGATGTGGCATCTTTTACTAAGGAAATCGAGAACATTAACAGAGGGTGATTAAAGTGAAAAAGGTTTTGCTTATCGATGACGATCCCGGAATAATCGAAGTACTCAAGATGTATTTTGAGAAGGAAGGCTATAATGTCTCCATCTGCATGCAGGGTGACAAGGCCATAGCGACATTTAATGTGGCAAAGCCCGATATCATCATCCTCGACCTCATGCTTCCCGGCATGGACGGAAATGATATCTGCAGAGAGATCAGAAAGACTTCCAATGTTCCCATCATCATGCTGACAGCAAGGACCGATACCCTCGATAAGATCGTAGGCCTTGAGCTGGGTGCCGACGACTTCGTACCCAAGCCCTTCGAGCCCAAGGAACTCCTGGCAAGGGTCAAGGCTGTCCTTAGAAGGACAGAGAGATCCGAGGCTCCCGCAGAGAGCTCTTCCGAGACAGAGAATAATGCAAATCAGGAGATCATCACATATCCCGGTTTCTCAGTAGATAAGGTGAAGTATGTAGTTACAGTCGACGGTGAGGAGATCTATATGCCTCCCAAGGAACTGGAGCTCCTTTTCTTCCTGGCATCAAATCCCAACCGCGTCTTCACAAGAGAGCAGCTTCTGGAGAACGTCTGGGGATATGACTGCTACGGAGAATCCAGGACAGTAGACGTACACGTTAAGAGGATCAGAGAGAAGATCGAGAATCCCGACAGGGAGCAGAACTGGTGTATAAAGACTGTCTGGAGCAAAGGATATAAGTTCGAGACTAAATAAGGATACAAAGGAACGGGCCCATGCCGATTAGAAAAAAGAACGTATCGGCAAGTTTTGCCGTATTTCTCAATACATTCCTGATCATCAGCACAGTAATAGTTTTTGCTGTGCTTCTTTTTCTTTCTTATGAGAACATGTTCAACCAGAAGATCTACGAATGTGTATCCCATACAGAACAGACATGCCGCTATGTCGCTTCCGATATAAAGAATATCGCAGCCGATTATCCCGATGCCTTTGAGGACGATGCACCTTTCTACGAGGTGGAAGGCCTTACCAGGAGCATCAATATTTACGTTAAGTCCGATATCTACTCGGAGAACGGCGACATCTACATAGTCGGTGAGAACGGTTATATCTACTACTGCTCCATCCCCAATGTCCAGGGTGACTATCTTGCGGATGAGACAGCTCTTTCACTTCTTAGAAACTCCTCGGACAGCCAGTCCACCATCTCTGACAGAAATTCCGATTTCTACTATTCCATGAGCTGCGTTAAGATCGAAGGAACTACCATGTATTCCTTCGTGGCAGACTCATTTCTCATAAACGACATCAACCAGGAATATATGTCCGTAATCCTTCTTCCCGCTGCAGTATCCATGGTGGCAGCCGTGGCACTGTTCATCGGATTTGTAGGACTTACTGTAAAGCCTGTCAGGGAGATCGCCAAGGTAACCACCAAGGTCACCGGCGGCGACTATTCCGTGCGTGTCCCTGAAAAGTACACAAAGGATGACGACTTCTCATCCATAACAGTATCCTCGGATATAGCGGAACTGGCCCGGGCGGTCAATACCATGACGGAGGCCCTGGAGAACCAGGAGAAGGACAGGAATGTCTTCATCTCCAGTATCGCCCACGACATAAGAACGCCCCTTACATCCATAAACGGATTTATCACCGCTATGCTGGACGGTACCATCCCTCCCGAGAACAGCGAGAAGTATCTTCTCATGATCAAGCAGGAGGTGGACAGGATAAGAAAGCTCATCATGTCCATGACGGAGGCGTCATCCCTTTCCCATGTTGATCCCGAGATGATGGAGAGCTTTAATGTGAAGGAGGTCATCGCCGACATCGCCGAGAACCTCCAGCCCCAGCTGGG
>CACXGG010000168.1 GCA_902767145.1 Oscillospiraceae bacterium
GCAGCGATGAAGAAGGGGATCTCCAGCATAAGGGAAAGAGATCCCTTGAGGGCATCCGTGGGCTTATAGCTATTTTCGCGGTAAAAGGCCTGGAGCATCATGAAGCGCTCGTCGCCCTTGAAGGTCTTCTTTATCCGCTCCTGCCAGGGACCGATCCTTTCCTCGGTCTTCCTCTCCTCTTCCTGCATGGCGTCCGCCCTCTTGTAAAGGGGCAGTACCAGGAAGTTCATGGCCAGGGACAGGGCGATAATGGCAAGTCCCGGATTGGGCAGGAGCCTGTCAGCTATGGCAAAGATAACTTCAAAAAGAAGCTCCAGCGGTCTTATTATAAGAAGATAGAGTGTTGTAAGGATTATCATTATCAGTAATTACCGAGATACTCCCAGTTCTCCTCCTCAAATATATTCTCTCTTACGGCATACCAGTCTCCCGGAAGGAATGTGTTGCCGCTGTTGGTGACGACAGAGAACTCGTCGGAGAGTGTAACATGAAGGTCTCCATTGTACTTGTCGTCATCGTTTATGGGATTACCCGTAAACGGATTGACAGGATCTGCGATCAGTCCGTCCGTTGCGATGGTGGGAACATCCGCATTGGTCATGAACTCATCTGATACCGTAAAGCCTTCGGAATCAAAATCCTTCACCAGCAGAAGCGGGTTCAGGAGCTCAACGTCCAGATCACCGTCGAAGAATATAATATCATCAAACTGGTTCAGATCCCTTCCGTGATCGGAAACGATGATGATCCTGGTGTTGTCATATACTCCCTGTTCCCTCAGGTAATCGAACCATTCACCCAGGAGCATCATGGCTGCCATATTGTCCTGGTAGTGAACGACCTGATTGGTATTGTCCATGTGCATGAGCCTTCCGTCAAGGTCAAATCTGTTAAATCTGTCCTGATAATACTCCCTGTTATCCACCACGGGAGCAGGAACATAATCAGGTTCCTGGAGCATCTGGAGCTCATGGGTGGAATCGTTTGTAAACAGGAGCAGGGTATCCTCGTCTGAATCAGTTATATCAGTTATATCGTTCATGTGGGTCAGTACAGTATAGGCATTCATATAATCGAAATTATATCCTTCTGCATAAAGGGGCGTATAAGCTGTATGGGTGGTTACCACATCCGTTCCCCCGTCATGGATCCCTGCCGCCAGGTCCGCATCATTATAAATGCCGTTGTTATAGACGGTCCCTGCCAGGGTAAGAGGCATGACCCTCATAAGGCCGTAGAGGAAGAAGTTCCTCTCCCTGTTCGCCTGAAGCTCCAGATCGAAGGCCTCATAATCTTCATTGAACTTACCTGAGGTGATGAAGGCATTGATATCAGGATAGTCATTATAGATACGAAGATCGGGAGTCCACTTATATCCCGCATAAGAGGGGTCGCACACCGTAACTTCATAGCCATAGGAATCAAAGAGCACAGGCATCATGAGAAGTGCCTCGTTATGCTTATCAACAAGAAGCTCATCAGATCTTCTGTTCATATTCTCCGGAGTATATTCATATCCTCCGAAAACAGGAGGAACACCGAAGTTTGTAAATCCTCCGAAGGACAATGTGTTGGGATAGTATGTAAATCCGTCGAACTGGTCCATGAGCTCAGGCTTTTCAGCCAGAAGGTAGGGGAACTGGGAACCCATGGCACGGTCCATCATGATGACCACCACGTTCTTTCCTTCCCTGGAAAGGGGCAGGACTATCTCCTTATCTTCTGAAGTGGCATAGCCGCAGGAAATATACTGCCTTCTCGTCTCAGCCATATTGACGGCGGAGATCACCGACACTGCCAGCACCGATATAAGGAGGGTATAAAGCGGGAGCTTTCTGAAGTGCATCATGACCAGGACAAGAAATACCGCCAGAAGGATAAGGACTGCGATATTAAGTATCTGATCGGAAACAGTGAACTCAGGTGTTATCTCATACTGAAGAGAAGTAGTGAGAAGTCCCCTGTCCGTCCCGAAAAACATATAGTCGGCAAAAAAGATACCGGAAAGGACCCAGGATACAATGCCCATGATCCTCTTTCCCTGATCGTTTGCCAGGATATAGAAAAATCCGAACCAGACAACAAAGGTACCTAAGGCACAAAGGCCCGAGTACAGAAGATATCTGTTGGGATCAAAATAGAATACAAAGGAAACGAACTCCTCCGCAGAGGATGAAAGAACGGCGGAGGGAGCAAGAAGTCCCGTGAGGATGGAGATAAAGAGCGCTCCAAGGAAAAAGACCCTCGTCTCGTCAGATGTTACAGGAGATGAACTAATCTTCGGGATCTTATCCTCCCACTTATAAAGAACTGCGGGTACCAGAAGAAGTGCTGCAAAGATAAGGAGCAGGACCATCCTGTGTCCGGTGATATCACGGCCCTTAAGAAGCGTCAGGATGGCAGCGGCGATGCCTGCCAGAGCTGACATGACAGAAAGGATGAGCTTGGGCTTCTTGAGCTTATAGAAGATATTCTTCACCAGGGAGAACAGATTGTTCAGGGTCCAGTAGAAGACAAGACCCGCCGGTGAATTATAAAGGAGCACCAGGAAGATAAGGGCTATTCCGTAGAGCTGCACCTTGGATCTTGCAGGAAGGCCTTTGGTGTAGATGGCACTTGAGATGATGTTGATAAGTGTCATGAGGATGGGCAGGAGATTGATGGCAACTGCACCGATGACGATCATATGGTCGGGAGATCCCAGATCGGAGATGGGTCCGAACTTGACCCCCTGCAGGAGC
>CACXGG010000169.1 GCA_902767145.1 Oscillospiraceae bacterium
GTCGAACCTGAATACAGGACCGTCCTTACATACGAACTTTGATCCGATGTTACATCTTCCGCACTTACCGACACCGCACTTCATACGGAGCTCGAGAGTCGTGTAGATCTGCTCGTCCGTGAAGCCCATTTCCTTGAGGCCCTGAAGAACGAACTTGATCATGATCGGCGGTCCGCAGACGATGCCGATGCAGTCTGTCTTGAAGCCGATCTCCTTGAGGTAAGTGGGAACGAATCCGACATGGCCGTCCCAGCCTTCCTGCTCACGGTCGATCGTAAGGTATACGTTTACGTTGGGTGCCTTCATCCAAACTTCCTGGATCTCCTGGAGCTTAACGAGATCGTCAGCGGATCTGGATCCGTAGAGGATGTCGATCCTGCCGTAGTTCTCCCTGTTGTCCAGGCAGTAGTTGATAACGGATCTGAGGGGTGCAAGACCGATACCACCTGCGATGAACAGAAGGTTCTTGCCCTTGAACTCTGTCTCTACGGGGAAGTTGTTTCCGTAGGGTCCTCTTACCGTTACCATATCACCGACCTCGAGGCTGTGGAGCTGCTCGGTCAGGATACCGCACTTCTTGATGGAGAATTCCTGGAATTCCTTGTTCGTGGGGGAAGATGTTATAGAGAACATTCCCTCGGATACTCCGGGTACGCAGACCATTGCGCACTGGCCGGGCATGTGCTCAAAGAGCTTTCCGCCGTCGGGAGCATTGACCCTGAAAGTCTTTACGTCGGGGGTCTCCTGTGTGATCCCCGTGATTATGCCAACCTGAGGCACTAAGATATCTTTGCTGTTTCCGCAATCACACATCAGACGGCACCTCCTTTTTCCTCTTTGTCGAAGGCCTTGATGACCTTCACGATATTGAGAGACTGAGGGCACTTGTCCACGCAGCGGCCGCAGCCGACGCAGGAGAACATGCCGTCATATCTGTCAGGATAGTAGACCAGCTTGTGCATGAACCTCTGACGGAAACGCTGGAGCTGGGATGTTCTGTTCTGACCGCCTGCCATGAGGGTGAAGTCGGAGTACATGCAGGAATCCCAGCATCTGTATCTCTGGATACCGTCCTTTGTCGTATAGTCCTTGATGTCATAGCACTGGCATGTGGGACATACGAAAGTACATGTTCCGCAGCCGAGGCAGGGATTGTAGATCTTGCCCCAGAGCTCGGAGTTGAACTTCTCGTCTGTCTTGCCTGCGCCCCATCCCTCAAGGCTGAGCTTCGTGTTGGGAAGCTTGTCCATGATGGATGTGATGTTTGCCTTTTCGCTCTCTACTGCTGCTTCGTCAGCATCTGTAAGGGCGGACTTAACGCTCTCTGTGAGCTTTTCGCCCTTCTCTGTTACTGCCTTCCAGTAGAGGTCCTCGCCTACGATCCAGGTAGCTACGTCTGCCTTTGCCTTTGTGGGGTCGGCAGGATCTACACCGAATACTGTACAGAAGCAGGACTCCTCAGGCTCCTTGCAGGCCAGGGCAACGATGATGCCATGGTCTCTTCTTGCCTTGTAGAAGCTATCTACAGGATCGGAGAGGAATACGTTGTCCAGGACTTCCACGCCCTTGACGTCGCAGGCTCTCATGCCGAAGATGACGAAGTCCTTGTCCTTAAGGCCTTCCATCTCGATGGAAAGCTTTGTCCTGATCTTTGTGTTAGCCGCTTCCTCACCGTCTGCCAGCTCGTCTGCGGGGGTTATTGTCTTCTTAACGTTGTAGAGCGTCTCGAACTGAGGGAAGAAAGCGTCCTTGGGAGACTTGACGGACTTGTTGATGAGGTCTGTCTCAACGCCCTCTTCGTATGCTCCGAAATTGATCTGTCCGGCCTTCTTTACAGGAAGGATAAGCTCGTTGTTCCCGGCGATCTCACGGAATAATGTATCTAAATCTTTTAAACTTATCTTATACATATATTATCCCCTTTCTCCGGGCTCGATATCCTCGAAGGTGAAGTCCGTAAGAGGGCTCTGTGCCTCGGGATCCTTACCTGCCTGGAACTCGCCGTAGTACTTATCGATATCCTTGATGAACTTTCTGTTGAAGAGGTGGAGAGGGATACCCTCGGGGCATACTCTCGAGCACTCTCCGCAGTCTGTACATCTTCCTGCAACGTGGAAAGCTCTGATGATGTGGAACATCTTCTCTTCGAAGGAATCCACATTAGCCTTCTGCTGTGCGTCGAACTTGGTGTTGTCGAATACGCACTTTCTGCATGAGCAGGCGGGGCATACGTTTCTGCATGCGTTACACCTGATGCACTTGCTGAGCTCGTTCTTGAAGAACTCGAATCTCTCCTCGGCAGTCATGGCCTCGAGCTTCTGTACTTCCTCGAACCTCTCCTGGTCTGCTGTGTCCTTGGACTCGCCCCAGGTCTCGTCAGCGATCATGTGCTCCTTGCCCTTGCAGACATGGCATCTGCCAAGGAGAGCATCTGTATAGTTGATCTCCTTGTCGCCGTAGATGGTCTTGATGGTTACTTTTTCCTGTCCGTCCAGCTCTGTACCGGAGATCTCAGTGATACCCTTGGCATCCTTCTTGATCTTCTCGATATCCAGCTTACCGCGGCAGCCTACACCGATGATGTAAGCGTTATCCCTGTTTACTCTGTGCTCCCTGATGAGCTGGTTGAAGCTGTATGTGTCGCAGGGCTTGAGGCATACTGCTGTCTTGCCCTCGAGCTTTGTAGCTTCGATCATCATCTTGGAGAGGTTTGCTCCGCAGAATCCGTCGTATACGAAGTCCTTGAGCTCTTCAGCTGAGTTGAAGATAGCGGGCTCGGGATTGTAGGGCATGTCACCCTTCTTCCAGCCCAGGACTCTTGCGACTGTACCGTCGTTGAGGAGCGCTGTTAATCTGTCAATCAATCCTTGCATCTTAGATCCCCCAATCTGACGTTTTTGCCGAGGCTTGCGATCTTCTCGCAGAACTCGTTCATGGTCTTAGAGAACTTAGCGCCCTCTGCTGCAGAACACCACTCGACTCTTGTTCTTCCGTTCTCTACGCCGATATAGTCCAGCATGGAGAAGAGAAGTGTCATCCTTCTTCTTGCATAGTAGTTACCTGTGCTGTAGTGGCAGTCTCCGGGATGGCATCCGCAGATGATGACTCCGTCAGCACCTCTCTCAAATGCTCTGAGGATAAACATGGGGTTTACTCTTCCGGAGCAGGGTACTCTGATGATCTTGACGTCTGCGGGATAGGAAAGCCTGGAGGAACCTGCGAGGTCTGCACCTGCGTAGGAACACCAGTTACAGCAGAAAGCCACGATCAATGGTCTGAATTCGCCGTTTTCATTCACTGACATATAGCATCCACCTCCGTTGTGATCTGTCTGTTGGAGAAGCCCTGAAGGTCCATAGCACCGGAAGGACAAGCCGTGGTGCAGGCGCCGCAGCCCTGGCAGAGAGCGTTGTTGACGATGGCGACTCTCCTGGTCTCATTAACTCCGGGACCTCTGACCAGCTGATCCTCATATGTGATCGCTCCGTAAGGGCAGACGTTGGCACAAGTGGAACATCCGTTACAGAACATGGGATCGCACTTAGCGGTGCAGGGGTTGGTCTTGAGCTTATCCTTTGCAAGGAGTCCGACTACCTTGACTGCGGCAGCTCCTGCCTGGGATACCGTCTCGGGGATATCCTTGGGGCCCTGAGCCATACCGGAAAGGAAGATACCTGCCGTGGGTGACTCGACGGGACGGAGCTTTGCGTGTGCCTCCGTAAGGAAGTCGTTATTATCGATACTTGCAGTAAGCATTGTTGCGATCTTACGAACGCCCTTGTTGGGCTCGATGGCAGCAGCAAGAACGACCATATCGGTCTTCTTCATGATCTGCTTGTTGTCGAGAAGGTCTACGCCCTGGACCATAAGTGATCCGTCGGGCTGAGGGATCACCTTTCCGACCTGGCCCTTGATGTAGTTAACGTGATACTGCTCGACTGCCCTTCTGTAGAACTCATCGAAGTTCTTACCGGGTGTTCTTACGTCGATATAGAAGACAGTTACGTTTGTATCGGGCCAGTGGTCCTTGATGAGCATTGCGTGCTTAGCTGTGTACATGCAGCATACCTTGGAGCAGTAAGGCTTACCCTTCTCGTCGTCGCATCTACTGCCGACGCACTGAATGAAGACGATATCCTTAGGCTGCTTGTGGTCGCTCATCCTCTCCAGATGTCCGCCTGTAGGGCCTGCAGCGTTCATGAGACGCTCAAGCTCGATGGATGTGATGACATCAGGAGACTCGTTGTATGCATACTCGCCGTACTTGTCCAGGTTGATGATATCGAAACCTGTTGCTACGACGATGGCGCCGTACTTCTCTGTTACGATCTCGTCCTCCTGCTCGTAGTTTATTGCCTTGGAGGGGCAGATCTTTGCGCAGACACCGCACTTACCTGTCTTGAAGTATGTGCAGTTCTCACGGTCGATAACGGGTACGGCAGGTACTGCCTGTGCGAAGGGCATGTAGATGGCGGGTCTGTTCTTAAGGCCTCTGTCGAACTCGCTGGGGATCTTACCCATCTTTCCGAGAGGGCACTTTGCCTGGCACTCGCCGCAGCCTGTGCAGGCAGCCATATCTACTGATCTTGCCTTCTTCTTGATCTGGACTTCGAAATTTCCTACGTATCCGGCAACTCCCTCTACTTCACTATATGTATAGAGAGTGATGTTGGGGTGCTGGTTGACCTCTACCATCTTGGGAGTAAGGATACAGGATGCACAGTCGAGGGTAGGGAATGTCTTGTCGAACTGACTCATCCTTCCTCCGATGGAGGGTTCCCTCTCGACGATATCTACGGGATAACCTGCGTCAGCGATATCAAGTGCGGTCTGGATGCCCGCGATACCACCGCCGATGACGAGAGCTCTCTTGATGACGGGGCTCTCACCTTCCTGGAGGGGAGTATTGAGGTTTACCTTTGCGATGGCTGCCCTTGCAAGGATAACAGCCTTCTCTGTTGCCTCCTCCCTGTCCTTGTGGATCCAGGAGCACTGCTCACGGATATTGGCGATCTCCACCATGTAGGGGTTGAGACCTGCCTTCTCGGCACATGCCCTGAATGTCTTTTCGTGCATACGGGGGGAACATGAGCAGATAACGAGACCTGTGAGCTTATTCTCTTTGATGGCCTCGATGATCTTCTCCTGACCTGCCTCGGAACACATATACATATAGTCGTCGGCGAATACTACGCCGGGCTCGTATCTTACGAGTTCGACTACCTTCTTAACGTCTACTGTTGCGGCAATATTGGATCCGCAGTGACAGACAAATACACCAATTCTCTGCATATATTACCTCCTGTACCTGCGGTATGCGCTTACAAGGAGCTGCTGGGGGACATCTTCGTTAAGGAGCTCGGGGATATCCTCTGCCTGGAGGTGATCTCCGCCCCTCTCCCTCTCAACCAGCTGTCTTGCTGCGTCGATAAGCTTGCCGGGTTCTACATTCCTGGGACATCTCTCGATACATGCAAAGCATGAGAGACACTTCCACAGTGACTTGGAACTTACGAGTTCCTCAACGTTGCCGTTGATGATATATGATGCGAACTGATGGGGCTTGATGTCCATCTCGTTGAAAGACGGGCAGGAACCTGAGCACTTTCCGCATCTCATGCACTTATAAGGATCGCATCCGCTGATCTCCCTGATAAGTTCAACGTTCTTCTCGATCTCCTGTTTTGTCATCATTCACCCTCCTTTACTCCGAGAGCTTCTGCGAGGAGCTCCGTGAAATAATATACGGGAACCTTGGAGTCCGCTTCGGACTTGTTAAGGTTATACATGCAGAGAGGGCATGCCGTGATGAGCATATCAGCGCCGAATCCGCTGCTGCTGTCGAAGATGAGCTTTGTTCTCTCCTGGGAGATGCCGCCGTCCTTCAGGGAAGTATAAGCGCCGCAGCACTCGTTCCTGTAAGGATAGATGACGGGCTCACCGCCAAGGGCTCTGATGAAGTCCTCCATGATCTTGGGGTTCTCGGGATCGTCGAACTCTAAGATCTTTCCGGGACGGAGAACGAGGCAGCCGTAGTATGCGCCGATCTTCTTGCCTTCGAGGGGCTTTACTACCTTGCTCTTAAGCTCGTCGAATCCGATCTCGTCTCTTAAGACTTCAAGGAAATGCTTCACGCTTGTCTCACCCTTGTAAGGCTCATCGAGCTGCATGTAGTTGTTTGCCCTTGTAGAGATGTCCTCGTTGTTCTTCATGTCGTCGTTGACGCGCTTCAGAACGTGATGGCATGCAGTGCAGAGCGTGATCAGGTCCTGACCCTGCTCCTTAGCATGGTTAAGTGCCCTTACCGACGAGAGCTTTGTGGCGATCTCATCGGTGCCCAGCGGATAAACACCGCCGCAGCACTGCCATTCGGGGATCTCTTCCAGTTCAAACCCAAGTGCAGCCGCAGAAAGTCTGGCATACCTGTCCAGATCCTGTGCCTTGTTCTTCAGGGTACATCCGGGGTAATAACTGTATTTCATGGTTCCTCCCTGCTGATATTGTCTTTTTTGGACTTTTTGGGAGGCTTACGGAAGTAGTCAGGGACAATTCCTGACACTATCTCAACATAAGCCGATATTGATTTTACTACAGATGAAGGGGTGTTTGCATTAATAAAAAGAAGACCGCACGGGGTTGTGCGGTCGTTTTTCTGCTAAAGGGTCAAATATATTTATTTTTTATCCTGCATTTTCCTGGAAATGATTTTCAATTTGTTTTTCCTGTCACCTGTAGGAGCCGTTCTTTGCCTTCTTGGCAGACTTCTCCGCGTAGAGCTTCTCGTCTGCCAGGTCAAGGATCTGGTAGAGGTCAACATCAGGGGAGCACTCGAACTCGTGGATACCCATGCTCATCTCGATGGTATAGGGCTTTCCGGACACCTCGTTATGGCGCTTTGTGATGTCGTCGATCCTCTTTCTGATGGCATCCTCGTAGTGGTCGATGCCCACGATGGCAAAGGCAGTAAACTCATCTCCTCCAAGTCTTCCAACGATATCCGTGTTACGGAAGGCCTCCTTGAGGATGGAGGCAGTCTGTCTCAGGGCGAAATCGCCGTCGTCGTGGCCGTGCCTGTCGTTGATCATCTTGAGGTTGTCCATATCGGCATAGAGGATCAGTGCCTTCCTGCCCTGGTTGATGGGATCTGCGATGGCCTTCTGGGTGTGATCCAGGAATCCTCGCCTGTTGTAAAGGCCGGTGAGCTCGTCAGACTTACTTATCTCGTCCAGAAGGCTGTTGTCCCTCATGAACTGCTCAAGGGAATCCTGGAGGCTCTGCTTAGCCTTGTTCTGCTCCTCGATCATGAGCAGGGACTTAAGGGTTACTGAAAGCTGGTATGCCACGGAGGATACGCTTCCGAACTCACTGCTGTCCAGCTCGTTGACCAGCATGCCGTAGAGCTCCTCTCCCACGAAGAGGGGGAATACCGTCATGGTAAGCCTTCTGTCCGGGGTGACATGCTCATTGGTGAACATCTGGACGCTCCTTACCAGCTGCTGTTCCTCAGGAAGGGTCCTTGCCCCCTTTTCATCACTTATGGCCTTGAGGAGCATGGTCTTGGGACATTTCCAGCTGCCGTCTCCGGTGTTTTTTACATTGCCCTGGAACAGGTACAGTAAGGACCTCCTGAAGCCCACGATGCCAAGGCCGTCGATCATGTGCTCGTAGGGGATCGCCCCTTCGCTGGACATGAGGAATATGTCACCCGTCTGCTTATTGACCAGCCTGGAGACCCTCTCCATCCTGGTATTGACGGACTGGGTCATGGAAAGTCCTGCAAAGGACAGGAGCCTGTAGTAGCTGGAGAACATCTCGTTGATGGTGCCGTGCAGTCCGTCGACCCTGATGACATTGCCGGCCTGGGCCTGCATGGACTGGAGCACGTTTATGAACTTCTCGGGAGTAGTATAGAGCATCAGGTCCGTCCTAAGGATCATTGCGAAGGACTTATCAACTTCTTCTCTGGTGACATCGCCCTTGCCTTCTGCAAAGTCCGTGATGGCGTTGCAGAAATCGGTGATGGTGCTCTTGATCTTCACCATGGCCTCGTCGTCTTCGAAGATGCCGAAGAGATACTTCTTGATGGACTCTATGAACTTACGGTTGCCCTGGCTCACCAGGTGGATATTGAGCCTTCTGCTCATGGACTCAACATCCAGGCCGTCACATCCGCAGGAGCTCCTCTGAACGAGGTATGTCTCCACTTCAGTACTCTCGAGATTAGTCTTGTTTATGAAGTTGGGGGCGTTGAGCACAGCCTTGTAGGTAAGGTCGGCGGAACTTGCCTCCACGGTGGTCAGGGGCGGATCCATGGATACAGAGAAAAGGTCGTCGTCAAATCCCACCACCTTGATGTCGGATCCGGGGACGAGACCTCTCTTCCTGATGGAACGGTAACCGCCCACTGCCATATTGTCGTTGGCGAATACGATGGCCTCCGGGACCCCCATCTTTTCGAAGAGTTCATCCACCACCGCATCACTTTTCTCTGTGAAGTCACCGAAGACGATGCTGTTCTCGGGCACTTCCAGACCCTCTTCCGCCATTATCTCACGGAAGGCATTGAGCCTGTCGGTGGCGTCCTTATTAGTCTCGGGTCCGCTGACAAAGCCGATCTTCCTGACGCCGTGCTTTTCGATGACGTGCCTGATGGCCTTGCCGAATCCCGACTTGTTGTCGAACATAACGGAAGGGTATCCCTCCATGGCGGAGAAAAGTGTAACTATCGGAACTGCGGGAAGGCTCTTCATGAGGTCCCTCTGAAGTTCGAAGGAAGCCCTGGAACCGATGGTGCCCATGAGGACATAGAGGATATCTGCGGACTTTATGCTCTCGAGCCCGAAGACTGTATTGTACTGATATTCAAATTCCACCCCCTGGTACTTACTGTCTGTTGTTCCAAGATAGTGGCCGGGGAAGATAAAGAGATTGGCATCAAGTGCTTTTGCAGCCAGCTCCGCGCCCTTACAGGCCTGGGCGGAAAAATAGTTATCCAGATCGTCTATAAGAAAACCGATATTGAGTCGTTTATTCATAAGATGCCCTCTCTACATTGCTTAGAAAATTCTACCGCATCTTAAATAATAACATGACGCGCGGATTTATTCTATTCTTTTATCTTCTTTAGGAAGCTTTCTGAAGAAATATACCGCCATTACCAGGGATGGGATCACTGCCAGCACAAAAGCCATGGGCTGGGCTTCCTGGATACCGGAAAGGCCCCTGAAATGACTTAAGATTATAAGAAGGGGGATGAAGAAAAGTCCGGACCTCAGGGACGACAGGATAGATGCACCCAGTTTGTGGCCGGTGCTCTGGTAGAGCATCTCCGTCACCATACAGGGAGGCAGGGTGAAAAGTCCCACCAGGTAGATCCTTAATGCTCTTACGCCGATCCTTATTACCTCTTCGTCGTCCCTCATCCTTCTGATGATGGGGGCTGCAAATATGAATACCGGGATAGCCACGATGAACATGAGAGCTTCCGCCATCAGGTTTGTAAACTTGTAGGCATCCCTTACTCTTTTGAACTTTCCGGCGCCGTAGTTCATGGCGCTGACAGGCTGGAATCCCTGACCTACTCCCAGGGCTATGGCAAAGACGAAAAATCCCACCTTTCCCACGATGCCCATGGCGGCTATGGCTTCCTTGCCGTAGGGTTCTGCTGCGTTGTTTAAGATGATGGTGGCGATACTTGTGAGACCCTGTCTTACCAGGGAGGGGAAACCTGTTCCCATAATGTCCCACATCTCTTTGATGTCTTTGGTGAACTTTTGGTAGTCCAGGACTACCGCCGTCTTTCCCCTGTTGTAGATAACAAAGAGGATGACGAAGCCGGTGATCTGTCCGATGGCAGTAGCCAGGCCTGCGCCCACTATACCCAGCTTACAGACGAACATGAGCAGGGGATCTCCGGCAATATTGAGGATAGCTCCCGCCAGGATGCCGATCATTCCCAGGGATGCCCTTCCTTCGTATCTCAGGGCATTGTTCATGACGAAGCTGGCCATGGTGAAGGGCGTGGCTATGAGGATGCAGAAAAGATATTTCTGTGCATAGGGTGCGATCTCATCCGTACTGCCCAGCATATAGGCCAGGTCCTTTGAGATGATCATGGAGACCACTGCCAGGATAGTGCCTATCATCAGCACAGAGATGAAGGCAGTGGAGGCGATCCTTGATGCCCCCTCCCTGTCCTTCTGGCCGAGTTTTCGCGAAAGGATGCTGCCGGCACCATGGCCGAACATAAATCCGATGGCCTGGATTATGGACATAAAGCCGAAGACAACACTTACAGCGCCGCTGGCCTCCGTGTTGATCATTCCCACGAACATGGTGTCCACCAGGTTGTAGATATTTGTTACCAGCATGCTGGTAATGGTGGGGACTGCAAGTCTTGCGACAAGTTTCCCCACCGGCATGGTGGTCATCTTTTTATATTGAGCGGAATCGTCTTCTTTCTTCACCACTTGGGCTGCCTGTCCTCGTTATAGAGTCCGAAATTGCACTCAGAGGCTTCAGGCCTGTCACCCTTCCACAGTTCGTCGAAGGCTTCGAAGATGAAGGCGATCACCTTATCCTCCTCAAGCCATGCCTTGAGCTCTGTGATATATCTCTTCTCGTTCTCAAGGGTTGCATGGGGCTTGTCTGTAGCCCTGGAGCTCCAGCCCACCTCAGTGTATATGATCTGCTTGTCCGGGAAGAGCTCCTGCATCTTCTTGTAGAATTCCTTATTGTCAGATACGGCACTGTCGATGTCGCCGCTGTAGTGGTAGGGGTAGTTGTGGGCAGCTATGAAATCCACCTCTTTTGCAAGGTCGGGGATATTGGGCCAGTCGGAGACGCCCTCACAGAATGTGACGGGCTTGTTGAGGTTTGCCTTCAGCTTCCTGACGTGGCCGATGAGCCTTTCCTCGGATACCATATGCTGACCCCAGGGAGGTGTATTCTCATTTCCCACGGAGACGGCGAAGATCTCGTCGTCGAACTCCTTTACCAGCTCGATGAGCTTGTCCAGCTCCCTGTCATTTCTCTCAGCGTGGGCCTTGAGCTCCTCAGGTGTATACTGCTGGTCCTCGAAGGGGCATCCGGGGTTGTTGATCTCGTTGTCGGAATCGATGCCTACGATGCACTTTATGGGGTAGTTATACTTTCTGATTGTCTCCAGGACGAGCCTTGCATGCTCGTTGGGATCGTACATCCTCAGGTATCCGTAGCCAAGATCTGCCAGGATCTTGATGTCCTCCTCGATCTGCTCCCTGGTGGGCATGGCGCCCTTGGGGCTCTGGCCTTTCCTGTATCCTGAATAGCATATCGCCTTACGGTATTCGAACTGCTGCATAAAGATGTCCTCCCCTGTTTTTTCAGTTATGATAATATTATCATGAAAGTCGTTTGGGGAGGGTGAAGTTTTTATGAAACTCAATTACAGGAACACCGTACTTGTGGGACTTGCATTTCTTGCCATCACAGCATTCTGGCAGATGTACGACAATGTCGTTCCCCTGATCCTGACAAACACCTTTTCACTTAACGAGACATGGACCGGTGCCATAATGGCGGCAGATAACATACTTGCCCTGATCCTCCTTCCCGTCTTCGGAAAGCTGTCCGACAGGACCCGCACCCGTATCGGAAAGAGAATGCCCTATATCCTCATCGGAACCCTCATCGCCGTCATCCTGATAAACATCCTTCCCGTCATCGACGATAAGTGCGCCGCTGGCGTCAACACCGCATTCTACAGTCTCACCGGATTCATCATCATCCTGGGACTTCTCCTGTTCACCATGTCGGTGTTCAGATCCCCCGCAGTAGCTCTGATGCCGGACATCACCCCCAAGCCTCTCCGTTCCAAGGGCAATGCCGTCATCAACCTCATGGGCGCCGCCGGCGGCATCATCTATCTGGCATTTACCGCCATCATGTATCCCAAGTCAAAAACAGAGGGACTTGATCATGTAAGCTACAGGATCCTGTTCGTATTCATATCCGCAGTCATGGCACTGGCGGTGGTAATAATGCTCCTGACAGTCAAGGAGAACAAGCTCTCTTCCGAGAATGACAGGATAGAGAAGGAGCATCCCGAATGGGATCTTTCCGAGGATGCCGGCGGATCTTCTGAGAAGACGAAGCTTCCCAGGGAAGTCCTGGTGTCCATGATCTTCCTCCTTGCATCCATCATGCTCTGGTACATCGGATACAACGCCGTTGTCACCTGGTTCACACCTTACATCAAATCACTTATGGGGGAAGATATCGGAGGTGCTTCCACCTGCTTCCTCATCGCGAATATAGGAGCCATCATCTCCTACATCCCCCTGGGTCATCTGGCCGGTAAGATAGGACGAAAGAAGTCCATCTATCTGGGCACCATCATCCTCACCCTGACCTTCGGCCTGTCCTTCTTCCTCACCACCATGATGCATTCCCTGAATGCCCTGATGTTCGTGGTCTTCGCACTGGTGGGATTTGCCTGGGCCGCCATCAACATCAACTCCCTTCCCATGGTTGTCGAGATGTGTAAGGGTGCCGACACAGGAACATTCACAGGCTTTTACTACACTGCCTCCATGGCAGGACAGATCCTGACTCCCATCCTCTCAGGATCTCTCATGAGGCACGTGAGCTACAAGATCCTTTTCGTCTATGCAGCCTGCTTCTCCTTCCTGAGCTTCCTCACCATGACCCGGGTCCGCCACGGCGACATCAAGGTCGCAGGCAAGACCGGCCTGGAGGCTTTCGAAGACTTAGAATGATCCTTTTTCAAAAAAGTACGTTAAAAGTACGTTTCGGAGGTCTCCAAACGTACTTTTTAGATACTTTTCCAAAAAGTACGCGAAAAGTACGTTTCCGGGGTGCCGAAACGTACTTTTTTGATACTTTGTATCCGTTTGTAACGGATTGTATCCAATTTGGTGCAAAAAAGACTTGAAAAGATGATATCCTGCCGTTATGAACATCATATCTCTGCCAAAAAACTACCTGATCGCCAGGTACATATACCTTACGGAGAAACTGTCGGAACTTCCGGCGGTATCTGTGGGCAGGCACAAAGGAAGCCCCGTCTTCAGGGTCAGGACCGGGGACAGGAGCAGGATATTCAAGGAAGGTTCAGCGAATGGGATCAAAGCCCGGAACCTTTACGAGCTCAGGGGAAGGGTCACCGCCATTATCGAAGAGATCAGGAAGAGCTTCAGTGAGGATATCGGGAAGACTGGATGATGAGGGATATGTCTACAGGAACTCCGTGAAGATCAGGGATTACCTCTCCAGCGGCTACTACATCGGGACAGA
>CACXGG010000170.1 GCA_902767145.1 Oscillospiraceae bacterium
ACTTCTGGAACATATAGTAGAAGTCATAGGACTGCATGATCATATAGTTGAACTCAAGGAAGGACAGTCCCTTCTCCATACGCTGCTTGTAGCACTCGGCACGGAGCATGTTATTAACAGAGAAGCAGGCGCCAACTTCGCGGAGAAGGTCGATATAGTTAAGGTTCATGAGCCAGTCAGCGTTGTTGACCATCATAGCCTTTCCCTCACCGAACTCGATGAACTTCTCCATCTGCTTCTTAAAACACTCTGCATTATGGTCGATATCTTCTCTTGTAAGCATTTTTCTCATATCGGTCCTTCCGGAAGGATCACCGATCATGGTAGTACCGCCACCAATAAGGGCGATAGGCTTATTACCTGCCATCTGAAGTCTCTTCATAAGTGTAAGGGCCATGAAATGTCCTGCTGTAAGAGAGTCGGCAGTACAGTCAAATCCGATATAAAAAGTTGCCTTTCCTGCGTTGATGAGCTCCCTGATCTGCTCTTCATCCGTAACCTGGGCGATCAGGCCTCTAGCCTGTAATTCTTCATATATCTGCATCTTAATGCCTCCAAATCAAATCATAAACTCAATGATTATATCATATTTATTAATAAATTACTTGCCTGCCCAAAGCCAGCAATAAGCCTGGGTCCTGGCAGCGAAATTATTGAGTTTCAGAAGTTCCCTGACCTCTTCTTTTGTATACCAGGCAGCCTCTATCTCCTCCTCATCGGATGTGCTGGGGGCAAACTCACCTTCAGCAACACAGATAAGGACCTTGCTCATCTCATTGGTGATACCTACACCGCTGAAGCTTTCAGGCCATACCTCCAGCACTTCAACAAGGGAAAGGCCGGTTTCCTCCCACAGCTCACGCTTAGCAGCTGTAGCCTCATCCTCTCCGGGATCTATAAGGCCTGCAGGGAAATTATAGGCAAAGCCCCCTACTGCCATACGGTATTCTTTATTTAAAAGGATCTTTGACTTAGCCTTGTCGTGGACTATGAGCACAACGGCTTCAGCCTTTCTGCTGCTAAGATCCTCAAAGGTCTTCATATCCTTATTTCTGGAAACCATCTCGTAATTCTTGATATTCCCGAGACCGGTCCTGTATTTAAGATCATATCTTGTAATAAACTTGCCTTCGTGAACTTTAGAAAGTCCTTCAAATTCCATAACTAACTGCCCCGATCAATATTTCTTCCCGTTTTTGTCCCCCTGCTCACGGATGTGCTTATACTTGTCCCGGTCTTTTCTCGAAAATCCCATACGCTTCTCAAACACTTCATCGGAAGCTACTGAATAACCGAAGAATCCAAGCTTTTCACCCAGCAGGAAATATTCGCCGTGATTATATGCCACCAGTTTTGCTTTATCAAGGCAGAGCCTTCCTGTCTCGTCCAGAAGATAGCTGTCCGCCGTGACAGCCACGATCTCAGCCAGGAACATGTCGTGGGATCCAAGCTCGGTAACGGAGACCACCTTACAGGAAATGGATACTGGAGCCTCCTTGATGGCATAGGCATAGGAAAGCCCTGAAGCCTTTACGGCAGTAAGAGAGCAGGACTCGAACTTATCCTCGTTCTCCCCTGAAACAACGCCGCATCTGTCGCAGGCCTTGCAAAGGGACTTATTCACCAGATTTATAACGAACTCCCCTGTCTCAGATATCATCTTGTGGGAGAAACGGGATTTACGTACAGATATAGTTACCATGGGAGGCTCAGAGTTGACTGTTCCCGTCCAGGCGATGGTGAGTATATTTGCCCTTCCCTCTTTATCACCGCAGGATACCATAACTACAGGTACCGGATTTAAGATAGTCGAAAGTCCTACATCGATCTTGTCATGTTTCGCCATAATAATACTCCATTCAATTTAGTGGTAATGTTATCGAGAATAGTTCGTTCTGAAGAAGGAAGTCCTTGAATTCGATACCTCCTGAGAAACCCACAAGCTTGCCGTTCTTACCGATCACCCTGTGGCACGGTACGATGATCGGGATAGGGTTCTCGCCGCAGGCGGCACCCACCGCACGGGTAAGCTTTCTGGCCTGCTTTATGTCGTTTCCGCAGAGCTTGAGAGCGATGTCCTCATAACTGACGGTAACTCCATAGGGGATCTTTCTGATCTCATCCCAGACCTTATGCTGGAATTCCGTGGTCTCACCCAGGCGGATATTTATATCAAAGGTATCCCTCTTCTTGAGGAAATATTCACGAAGTTCAAGATATGCCCTGTTAAGTTCAGCCGGCATAAAGTCAAAGTCCGCAGGATCGTAGTCATATTCAGAGGAGTTCCTGGGCTTAAGGCACATGGAAGGATCAAGAAGTCCCGCATAATCAGCACACCTGCGTGCGAAAAGATCAGATATCTCCTTCCCATAGCTCAAAAAAGAGATCCTGTCCACATAGTCGATACCTCCGTAGACCGCCAGCACGCCTCTCTGGAAAGGAACAAAGCATACATTATAGCGGGAATACATAGGAGCCGTAATGTAAAAAAGTCCGGCATCAGTATATCCCATCCCGGACCTTTTATGGTCGTGTAAGAGTGCCTCCTGCAGAAGGCAGTTATCCGAAAAGACATTATCCAGGAAGGAGTCATCCACAGACGCTTCGCAGGACACCTTATAGATATCAGCAGAAAGGAAAAGATAAGACAGGAGCGCATCAAGAAAAGCGGAAAGATACTTATCAGAGGAAGGCGTGCGGAGAAACTCCATAAATGCCCTGTCATCAGAAGGATAGTAAGTGACAAAGGAGGCCAGGGCTATCTCATCTTCCGACTTATAGACAAAGATATCTGAACAAGGAGAATCAACAGTCTTTCTAAGGCGGTCCTCGATGGAAGCGATGCTGCCGCTCATAAGGCCTGAAGCCTTAAGCCTGGGCGCATCAGAGATCCTGGCTTTCCTCATCTTCATGGCAGACATCCTCCCATATCGAACTCCTCCTCCCCGGCATCTCCCGAGAAGTAGGAAGACAGATAGGAATTCACGGCGATATATGCGGGATCCTCACCATTGGGACAGACCACCATATCGTCCATCACATCCTCAAAGAGCATCTCGAATGCTCCGTTCTCACTGCTAAGATACATCTGGTCCCACACAGAAGGTGTGGAAACAGAAGGAAAATATCCGGTCATGGGCTCCAGCCTGTATATGAGCATCAGTGCATCGGGGTCAAAGCACAGGAAATAAGCAAGGTCAGAAGAAAACGAGACATCAGAAGATGTAGCCGATACGCACAGAGGATAGACATTTGCCATGGGGACTATGGGCGAATCGGAAGAAGATGTAGGCAGAAGAGAAAGATAGATATCCGAAGAATAATAATCGGACCACATCTTTATCTTGCCTGAGGAAGTAAGCCACATGGCAGCATTTCCCGAAAGCCTTATATCTCCTGTGGGCACCTCATAGGGATACATGTCATACAAAGACTCCACAAAGGACAGTTCCGAGGAAAGCACAGTTCCCACAGAGGAAGGAACAGCCTCATATTCTGAGAGCATCATATAGGACATGGGAGAATCATAGTTAAAAGCGGAAGGCATATAGGGCATGAGCTCATAGGGATCCGCAAAAGGCACAACTCCCTCATAAGCGGATGAAATAGAGGAAAGATAGGAAGTGAACTCAGTAACAGTAGATCTGTAAGGCAGAACCCCTGACTCAGGTATATATGCGGAATTTCCAACAAGCACCATCACAGAAAGATAAGCTGGAAGACCTGCTATATGCCCCTCCTCATAGCATGAGGAAAGGGAGTTCACATTTACTGCATCATTGATGGGCAGCGTATAGAGATAGTCATCCAGAAGAGCTATCTCCCCTGTGGAAAAAGCAGATGAGATATCATTTACCAGCATTATATCAGGCATATTTCCTTCCGATGCCCAGGAGGAAATGGTGTCTGCACCCACACCCTCAGAAGATATCTGGATGGTATTTACGGCCCAGGGCAGATCGATGGCAGACAGATAATCGAGATTGATATCAGATCCTGTCTGGTCCTCCGGGAACTGGTCTGTCTTCTTGGCATAGTACATGCGAAGGAGAAGATCCACTGTGGAGTCGGAATAAGGAAGTGCCAGGGTTATATCGATAACAGGATCTGTTGCAACAGCAGATGAAGACGCCTCCGTAGCGGAAGTAACATCAGACCCGGAGGTATATTCGATATCCGGGAACTCATCCTGATTAACGGCGCAGGAACAAAGGAGCAATGAAGCTGCCACCGCCAGACCCAACAATCTTCTCATCCAACCCTCCTATATACCATTTGCTTCTATTATATATTATTTTTCTAAAAAAGAAGTGCCCCTAAGGGCACCCACTAAACTCTATTTTAATCTTCCTTCAGCTTATACCCGCTGTCCTCTTCAATGATCGACAGCATTATATCCGCGAAAACAGGATCGAACTGCGTTCCCTTTCCCTTTTCTATCTCACTGATTATATGTTCCTGGGAGAGCATCTTCCTGTAGCTCCTCTTACTGGACATGGCATCGTAAGCATCTGCCACAGCGATTATCCTTGCACTTTCAGGGATCTCCTTCCCGGAAAGCCCGCTTGGATATCCCGTTCCGTCGTATCTTTCGTGGTGGTACTTGGCACCAAGGGCAAGGGCCGGATCCTCCTTTATGTTCTCAAGGATAGATGCACCCATGGAAGGATGGGTCTTTATAAGTTCAAATTCCTCATCAGTAAGCTTTTCCGGCTTATTTAGGACAGTGATGGGGATACCGATCTTACCCACATCGTGAAGGAGCGCAGACATATAGATCTCATCCTGGTGCTCCTCGGACAGCCCGGACCGCCTGGCTATCTCCCTTGAATACTCAGCAACCCTGCTGGAATGACCCTTGGTATAGATATCCTTTGTATCGATGGCGGTTGCCAGGGATTCCACCACATGCAGGAGCAGATTTCGATTCTCACGGGTCTTCAGCTCAACCTCGTGGCTCAGCTGCTTCTGAAGGGTTACCAGTTCTATTATATGATTGACCCTGATAAGGAGCACCTCAGGAACAAAGGGCTTTCTTATAAAGTCCATGGCTCCAAGCTTAAGGCCTTTGCTCTCGGCATCGTGGCTCTCATCGGCAGTCAGGAATATAACAGGAAGCGAAGCAACCTCCCTCTCCCGGGATCTCATCCTGCGTAAGGTCTCGTAGCCATCCATACCTGGCATCATGACATCGAGAAGTATAAGGTCCGGAAGCTCCCTGCCGCTATCCAGATAGTCAAGTAGCGCCTGGCCTGACTTCAGGGGCGTTACCTTGAGCCCGTCAGATCCAAGGATCCTCCCTGCCACTGTCAGATTTGTACTGTCATCGTCAACTATAATGATATGCTTGGGCTTGTCCCAGTCTCCAAAACCAGACATACCCTTAACAAATTCGGTCTCATAAGTAATAGAAAGCTCATCCTTATAAGCAGCGTGCCACTTATCGATAAGGTTATTTACCACCTTATCCACGGAGTCCTCCCTTATATCAGTAAGGAATACAAAATACTGGTTTCTCCTGTTCCTCATAAGGATATCGGACTTACGGAGGGACTGTCTTATATGGTTACCGAACTCATCGAAAAGCTCAGTCAGGGAGTCCTCGCTCTTACCTGAAGGTGCATGCAGAGTAAACAGCACCTTACATGCATGTATATTATTCCTGATGGTATACCTGATGATATATCTATATACAGACGCAAAGGATTCACGGTCCAGCTGCAGGGCAACATTAGGTACAGAACGCTCTCCCAGGATCTCAGAGAGCTTACTTATATCAGCCTCTGCCCCAAGTTCCTCATCAGATATGGTACTGGAACTATAGAGGCAGTATCCGTGCCTGCCCAGTTTCTTTACTGAGTAAAGCGACTTATCTGCCAGCTTCAGAAGCGAAAGATAATCATTTCCGTGCTTGGGCACCATGACAGCACCAACAGAAACGCCCAAAGGAAGCTCCATATCATCAACCATAAGCTCACGTGACTCCTTAAGGAGCTTATAGTTAAGAAGTTCAGTCATTTCAGAGACCTGATCCTCAGTGCGCAGACCGGGGCAAAAGATAGCAAACTCGTCTCCGCCGATCCTTCCGCATCTGCTTCCGTCAGGAACCACTTCCCTGATGATGCCCGAAAAGGCATGGAGCACCCGGTCGCCCATCTCATGTCCATATATATCGTTAACCAGCTTAAAGGAATCCAGATCTATCATCAGAAGACATCCGGTCTCCGAGGAACACACCTTGGAAAACTCCGTAGAAGAAGCCGCCTTATTGAGAAAACCCGTGAGCTTATCAGTATTTGCTTCGCTCTTAAGTGTCTGTACTTCCCTGGAATGTGTAAAGACATTCTCTATCCTCTTAAGAAGAACATCGGGATTAAAGGGCTTTCTTATAAAATCAGAGACGCCGACTTCAAAGCCGCGCATCTCAGTATCAGAATCCTCATCTGCTGTCAGAAAGATAACAGGTGTCTTCTCATAGCCGTTCTCAAGCTCAGTCTCACGCAGATGCCTCAAGGTCTCAAAACCATCCATTACAGGCATCTTGATATCAAGAAGTATAAGATCGGGAGTTCCCTTGGAGGAGATATATTCGATAAGGGCTTTACCGGACTTAAGAGCGGTGGCCCTCATATTATTCTTGCTCAATATATGACCTGCCATCTGAAGATTGGCCGTATCATCATCAACTACCATGATCCATTTGGTCATAAATGAGTCCTCCGTAAGGGCGGAAATACACTAAAATACTATCATTTACACCATTTTCAGTCAATTTTCGGTGACAAAGGGGG
>CACXGG010000171.1 GCA_902767145.1 Oscillospiraceae bacterium
TGGCTCTATCACCGGCGGTATGACAAGTACACCTGCACTCGGAGCTCTCATCCAGTCAACAGGTACATCAAATGTTGCTTCCGCTTATGCTGCAACATATCCCATCGCCCTCGTACTCATCGTACTGGCATCCCAGTTCCTGACATACCTCGGCTGACGGTAAGTAAATAATCGACCAACATTCAGACTAAATCGCGATTTTCGTGATTTAGTCTGATTTTTATTGCGCGAAAAACCATCGCCGTTCTGTTCCTGAAAGTACGCAAAAAGTACGTTTTGGGGGTGCTGCGGCGTACTTTTTCGGTACTTTTCCCGAAAGTACGTTAAAAGTACGTTTCAGGGGTCTTCAGTGATACTTTTTCGGTACTTTTTGACGGAAGATGTGTCAAAGTTGTCATTTTTTGCTCTTACCTAACAAAAATACAAAATTATAATTTATAATACAGAATATGAAAAAGATACTTACTGTTGAAGACGATAGCGGAATATCCAATCTTATCTACATGACCCTTACCAACGAGGGCTACGACTGCGTAGTTGCCACAGACGGTGAAGAGGGTGCAAATGCCATAGAGTACGGAAGCTTTGATCTGGTGCTCCTGGACCTCATGCTCCCGAAGATCTCCGGCTACGATCTGCTGGAGCAGATCAGGGCTACATCATCTACACCGGTCATCATCATATCTGCCATGAACCAGGTCAATGACAGGATCAGGGGCCTTCGCATGGGTGCGGACGATTATATCTGCAAGCCTTTCCAGATCGGTGAACTGGTGGCAAGGGTCGAGTCAGTCCTGAGAAGGACTTCAAGAGATGACGATGCACTTGTCATCGGAGGTGTCCGCATCGATACCGGAAGCAGAAGAGTATTTGACCAGAATGGACAGGAGATCTTCCTTACAGTTAAGGAGTTCGACCTTCTGGAAGTTCTCATAAGGAACAAGAATATAGCTCTCACAAGAGAGTACTTATATGAGTCGGTCTGGAAAGAGGAGTATCTCGGACAGACCAGGACTTTGGATAACCATATACAGAGGGTAAGAAAGAAGCTGGGCTGGGACGATCTGATCCAGACAGTATTCCGTATTGGTTACCGCCTGCATGTACCGAGCAACTGAGTAACTGGAAATGAAGTTTTTTGACAAGCTGTATATCTCAATGCTGCTGCTTCTTACCGTGGCGCTGGCGGTCACGGAGTATACAGTTGTGGCCTTAAGCCTCAATACAGCCCTGGAAAACAGGATAGATAATTCCCTCAAGCAGCATCAGCTTATCAAGTATGCCATCCAGTCTGATCTTCTCTCCGCCTCCCAGCAGTCCACCGTAGGTGCCAATGTAGTAGCGGATATCGCCAGCCAGACATCCGAGTCCATGAATGTGCAGCTGGCACTGGGCAGCAACAACAGCAGATATATCTACTATGAGAATATGGACATCGAAGTCCCCACTATCAAGGCGGAATCTGAAGAGGTCAGCTTTATCACCGTAAAGAGCGATGACGGTAAAAAGCTCCTGGTAATGGCCAGCAGCTTTGAAAGTTCCAATTACAACCTGAAGCTCATTACCATCTCCGACATCACACCTGCCTACGACGATGCCAACAACATGCAGGCCAAATGCATGTGGATCTTTATGATCGTCATCTCCGCCGGTATTGTTTTCACGTCGATATTCAGTGCCATAATCACAAAACCCATCAAGGAGCTGACCCGTGCGGGTGAGTCCTTCTCAAACGGCGATTACACCAAGAGGGTACAGACCATCGGCAAAGACGAGATCGGCGAGATGGGACAGGTGTATAACAACATGGCGGACACCATCGAAAACAAGATCCGCGACCTGGAGCTTGCGGTCAAGCAGCGTGAGGATTTCACCGCCGCCTTCGCCCACGAGCTCAAGACCCCCATGACCAGTATCATCGGATATGCCGACACCCTCTATCAGAAGGACCTGCCGGAGCAAGAGGCTAAAGCGGCTGCAGAGTTCATCGTCAACGAGGGCATGCGCCTGGAGGCACTGTCATTCAAGCTCCTGGAACTCATCACCCTCAAGAACAACGACTTCCTGCTGGAGGAGATCGAGATGAAGGACTTCCTTGAGGATATCAAGGAGACCATCAAGCCCAACGCAGCCAAGAAGGGCGTCAGGATGTTCTTCGACTTCGAGCCCGGCTATGTAAAGATCGAGTTCGACCTTTTCAAGACACTTATCCTCAACCTCATAGATAACGCCATGAAGTCCGGATCCGACACCGTGGCAGTCCTGTCGCAGGCAAAGGATGACGAGTATATGATCGCCATCGTGGACCACGGCCGCGGTATTCCCGAAAAGGAACTGCGCCGCGTAACAGAGGCATTCTATATGGTAGATAAAGCGCGTTCACGAAAAGAACACGGAGCAGGCCTGGGACTTGCCCTCTGCCAGAAGATCGCAGAGATCCACGGCACTCGTCTTGATATCAGGAGCCGTGAGGGTCAGGGAACAGCCATCAGGATAAAGCTCAAACTTGCAGGAAGGGGTGACGACGATGAGTAAAAAGAAACGCCCCAAACTGAAGGTTAAACTGAATATGGATATGCTGAAGCGCCCCTTCCTTCTGATAGCGGTGACCCTTGCCATCGTCATCATCGGTCTGGGTATCCCTAAGGTGCTCCTGAGCCTTCAGACGAGACAGGCGGCTCTTCCCAAGGGAGAGGTTGCCATGGATGAGATCCAGCCCTATGGTGCTGACATCATCGAGATGGAGGCAGCGGTCATCGGTTCCATTCGTGCTCAGGGGAATATCTACGAACATAACGATTACACATATCTCGATACTCTCGTAGCTGATCCGCCGGGAACAAAGACTGCAACTGCAGCCAACCTGTATTCTGAACTGGATCTGAAGGACAGATCCAGGAAGGATCTGGTAAACGAGTTCTATTATGAGGCTTATTCCCTCGTCCAGAGCACCTTCGGAGGAGCCCTTCCCGGAACGGTCACCATTTCAACCATTGCAGATCCGATGGACAATTCCAGAAATGTCATCCTTATAACGGATGGCACGAGCAACTATGCCATCCTCGATCCTTCCACCGGTGTTCCTGTGGATATGATGATAGAGGTGGTAAACCAGTCTGTTCCGGATCTGGATGCATTCTGGAACGATCTGGCCGATCTCTATGCTGATTATCTCGGCATTTCATTTTTCGTGAATGATGAAGACAACAGATATTATGATTGGAATGGTGATTATGACAGCTGGTACACCAACTCAGCCCTGACCTCCGATGAGCAGCTCGAACTGTATGTTTATATAAGTTCCGGATGGTACTGGACGCCCCCGGAGTATGAAGGTGATGACTGGCATTCCACTGACAGTTATGTCTGGAGTATCGAGTTCTCCCTGTACGAGAATTGATGGTCGGAGTATCATATAGAGCATGAAAAAGACAATACCGGCATCATTATTATTAATAACATCTTTACTGTGCTGCTCCTGTCAGGGCGGAGATATCACCGACCCTTCGGCGCCGGTGGTCATCGAGGACCCTGTTTTCGAGACGACGGAGGTCACAGAGGAGACGGAGGAGGTCATCGACTATTCCGACTGGCCCCTTAACAGTGCCGACGATGCCAGGGCGATCATATCAGACTACGCAGAAAAGCACGGGCTGGACCTTTTCGATTACCCTTCGGAGTTTGTAAACCTTTTGGCGAGGAACCCGGATTCCATGGAGTTTGTTCTCACATATCCCTTCCACGACCACTGTGAGGCGGAGGATATCGATGTCTCGGATGAGGTCAACAGGTTCGAGGTGCCCAGGTTCTACCAGTGGGATGAGAGATGGGGCTACAAGGATTATGGAAATGGTCCCATGGGTCTCACGGGCTGCGGTCCCACATGTCTTTCCATGGTGGCGGTATACCTTCTCCAGAATCCCGACATGAACCCTGCCTGGATGGCGGATTATGCCGAGAACAATAACTACTATGCTTATGATTCCGAGAGCGGCGGATCCCTCTGGACCCTTATGACCGACGGCGGATTCGGCCTCGGTATGGATGTAACCCAGATCCCCATCGACCAGAACAGGATGGAGATCAACCTGGATGTCGGAAACGTCATCATCGCTGTTGTGGGCCCCGGTGACTTTACCGACGGCGGACACTTCATAGTCATCACGGGTTATGACGAAGAGGGCTTTACCATCAACGATCCCAACAGCATTACAAGATCTGACATGCACTGGCCCTACGATGTGCTTGGTCCCCAGATGCAGGCCTGTTGGGTGTTCAGGATACTGTGATTTTTCAGTTTTATATAAATATTTTGCAACTTTGACACATCTTCGGTGAAAGTCTGTGACAAGCCTCCTTTAGGATAGATATCGTAAGAGATATCCGTGGGAGGTTTTTTAAGGGATGAAAAAGCTTATAGCCGCAGCATTGTTATTGATCATTCCGGTGGCGGCTGCCGGTGTTTACCTCGTTTGGGATATGGATGGAGCGGTGAAGGTCTCTGCCGATACAAAGAAGGATACTGTCAAGTGGTATGAAGATGAAGAAGACTCTGACAGGGCCCATAAGGATGAAACCAGGTCAGCAGAGGAGATCATCGAAGAATATGCTGAACAGCATGCCCTCACCATCGGAGCATGGCCCCAGGAGCTGATAGATCTTCTGGACAAGAACCCCGACACTGAGGAATTCGTTCTCGGCTATCCGTACCACAATGATGCAGATGAATATATAGATATCTCCGGCGATATCGGCTCTTACAACGAAGTACCCGAATTCTACCAGTGGGATCAGAGGTGGGGCTACAAGACGTATGGAAGCAACCTGATGGGACTTACAGGATGCGGACCTACCTGCCTTTCAATGGTTGCCGTACACCTTCTCGGTGACACCTCTATGAATCCTGCCTGGATGGCGGACTACGCCATGGAAAACGGTTACTATGACTACGAGAACATGAGCGGAACATTCTGGACCCTCATGTCAGACGGCGCAAACGGCCTGGGCCTTGAAGCCATCGAGATCACTGCCGAGGAGCAGAGGATGATCGATAACCTGGAGGTGGGTAACCCCATCATCTGTATCATGGGCCCCGGTGTCTTCACCGACGAAGGACACTTCATAGTCATCACCGGCTATTCAGACGGTAAGTTTACGATCCATGATCCTAACAGCATCGAAAATACAGAGAAGGAGTGGGAGTACGACGAGTTCGCCGACCAGATCTTGAACATATGGACATACAGACTTCCTTAAGAGATTTCGTTACAGTTAATGCAGATGACGTTTTAAGAGAGCTCTTCCTCTGCACGGGCTCGCTGGAGACGGCCGAGAGTATTTTCCCCGAGGTATTCTCGGCCGCCCTGAAACGCGGCATCAACAGGTGCTCGAAGGAGAACAGCAGAAAGCTCATCTCCATAGCCAGGAGCCTTTGCGAAAAAACAGTTTCCGCGTGATAATACACCCGTTTCATGGTATGATTATACGGTAAAAATATATCGCGAGGCGGAATAGCAGATGAATCCAGTTAAAAAGATATTAGGGTCAGTAAGAGATGCCAAAAAGGCTACCTTCCTGACCCTTGCTTTTATCCTGGGAGAGGTATTCCTTGAGGTACTGATACCGTTTATCACAGCTGAACTGGTCAACGATATCCAGGACGGGGAGCCTTTGTCCAGGATAGTCAAGATCGGATGTGCGATGATCGTTGCTGCGATACTGTCACTCTCTTTCGGAGCGGCAGCAGGCTACAGCAGTTCCATCGCCTCGGCCAAGGTCTCAAGGAACATAAGACACGATATCTTCGAAAAGGTACAGTCCTTCTCCTTCGGTAATATCGACAAGTTCTCCACAGCATCCCTGGTCACCAGGATGACCACGGATATCATGAGCGTACAGAATGCTTATATGATGTCCATAAGGATCGCCGTCAGGGCCCCTGTTATGCTCATCTTTGCCGTAATAATGGCATTTATCATGGGAGGCGCTCTCGCCACCACATTCGTAGTCGTAATACCTGTGCTGGTCTTCGGTCTTATCATGATCGCCAGGTTTGCAATGCCGGCTTTCCGTGCAGTTTTTAAGAAGTACGACAAGCTCAACGAATCCATCGAAGAGAATGTCAGGGGCATGAGAGTCGTTAAGGGTTTTGCAAGAGAGCCCTACGAGATCTCAAAGTTCTCCACAGCATCTGAAGAGATAAAGAAGGATTTCACCAAGGCTGAGAGGATAGTTGCACTGAACGATCCCCTCATGAAGCTCTGCATCTATTTCAACATGATCTTTATCATGTTTGTGGGAGCCAAGATCATCATCACGAACCAGGGTTCCACCATCGATGTAGGCCAGATGTCAGCCATGATCACCTACGGTGTCCAGATCCTCATGTCACTTATGATGATCTCCATGATCTACGTTATGCTCACCATGTCCTATGAGGCTATCAAGCGTATCGCAGAGGTCCTGGAAGAGGAGCCCTCCATCACTGATCCCGCCGATCCCGTCATGGAAGTTAAGGACGGATCCGTGGATTTTACGGATGTCTTCTTCAAGTATTCCGAGACTGCCAACAGGCCTGCCCTTTCCGATGTGGACCTTCATATCGATTCCGGAATGACAGTCGGTATCCTGGGTGGCACCGGTTCATCCAAGTCCACCTTTGTCCAGCTCATTCCCAGGCTCTATGATGTCAACGGCGGTTCCGTCAAGGTGGGCGGCGTCGACGTAAGGGAATATGATATCAAGACCCTCCGCGATGCTGTATCAGTTGTCCTTCAGAAGAATGTCATCTTCTCGGGAACCATTGCCGAGAACCTCCGCTGGGGTAACGAAAATGCCACCGATGAAGAGCTCATCGAGGCATGTAAGCTCGCCCAGGCCCATGATTTCATCATGAGCTTTGAGGAGGGATATGAGACAAAGATCGAGCAGGGAGGAACTAACGTTTCCGGTGGTCAGAAGCAGAGGCTCTGTATAGCCAGGGCGCTCCTTAAGAAGCCGAAGATCCTGATCCTCGACGACTCCACCAGTGCAGTCGATACAAGGACAGATGCACTCATAAGAAAGGGATTTAAGGAATATATCCCTGATACCACTAAGATAATAATCGCCCAGAGGGTCTCCTCTGTCATGGATGCCGACATGATCATCATCATGGAGGGCGGTAAGATCCAGGCAAAGGGTACCCACGAGCAGCTCCTTAAGACCTGTGATGTTTACAGGGAGACCTATGAACAGCAGATGGGGAAAGGAGGAGTAGAAGATGAGCAGTAATAGAAAAGGCGCAGCAGGCCTCGGTGCAGGCAAGGAAGGATTCCAGGCAGGATTCGGAGCACTGAAGAGAGCTCTCAAAAAGTATTTCGGATACTATCCCAAGCTCGCACCCATCGTAGTCATCTGTATCCTGACGGCAGCAGTCGTCGGATCCATCCCGCCTCTGTTCATGCAGAAGGTAATAACGGTGATCGAGGATTATGTCGAGTCCGGAGACTGGGCTGCGGCATCACCTAAGATCGTCAGATATGTAACCATACTGGGAAGCCTTTATCTCCTGTCATGGCTCCTGTCTATCCTTCAGACCCAGGTCATGGCATTTATGACCCAGGGCTTCCTGGATAAGCTTAGAAAAGAGCTCTTCGGCGGTATGCAGAAGCTCCCCATCAAGTACTTTGACACCCATAAGCACGGCGACATAATGAGCCATTATACAAATGATACCGATACCCTGAGACAGCTGGTCTCCATGGCTTTCCCCATGATGCTCCAGGCTCTGGTAGTTGTATTGATGCTCTTTGCCGAGATGCTGTGGTTCAGCGTCTGGATGACCCTGGTGCTCATCGGAGGAATGGTCCTCATGATGCAGGTCACCAAGAGGGTCGGCATGGGATCAGCCAAGTACTTCCTCAGGCAGCAGAAAGCAGTTGCTTCAACTGAGGGATATGTCCAGGAGATGATGAACGGCCAGAAGGTCATCAAGGTCTTCAACCACGAGGACATCGCCAAGGAGGAGTTCGACAAGCTCAATAACGGTCTTTATGAGGACAGCTACAAGGCTAATGCATATGCCAACATCCTTGGCCCCATCATCAACAATATCGGTAATATCCTCTATGTAGCCATCGCGCTCATCGGAGGTATCCTCATTACCATTGATGCACCTAACCTTTCCATCTCGGGACTTGCCTTTGATATCAGCGTACTCGTACCTTTCCTTAATATGAGTAAGCAGTTCATGGCAAACCTCAACCAGCTCACCATGCAGACCAACTCTATCGTCATGGCCGGCGCCGGTGCCCAGAGAGTATTTGCTCTCATCGACGAACAGCCTGAGACAGACGACGGTTATGTATCCCTTGTCAATGTTAAGTACGATGAGAAGGGTGAGATCGAAGAGACCACAGAGAGAACAGGTAAGTGGGCATGGAAGCATCCCCACAAGGCTGACGGCACCATCACATATGAGCCCCTTAAGGGCGATGTAAGGATGGTGGATGTGGACTTTGCATACGAGGAAGGCAAGGATGTCCTTCACGACATAAGCGTATTTGCTGAGCCCGGCCAGAAGGTGGCCTTTGTAGGAGCCACAGGTGCCGGTAAGACCACCATCACTAACCTCATAAACCGCTTCTACGATATCGCAGACGGTAAGATCAGATACGACGGAATAAACGTTAATAAGATCAAGAAGGCTGACCTTAGAAGATCCCTGGGACTCGTTCTCCAGGAGACGAACCTCTTCACAGGTTCCGTTATGGATAACATCAGATACGGACGCCTGGATGCAACAGATGAGGAGTGCAGGGAGGCCGCAAGGCTTGCCGGAGCAGACGACTTCATCGAGCGTCTTCCCGACGGATATGAGACCATGCTCAAGAATAACGGAGCTAACCTTTCCCAGGGCCAGAGACAGCTCATCGCCATCGCAAGGGCTGCTGTTGCAGATCCGCCGGTAATGATCCTGGATGAGGCTACATCCTCCATCGACACCCATACCGAGTCCATCGTCCAGAAGGGCATGGATAAGCTCATGGAGGGCAGAACGGTATTCGTCATCGCCCACAGGCTTTCAACTGTTATGAATTCCGATGTCATAATGGTACTTGATCACGGCAGGATCATCGAGAGAGGAAACCATGAGAAGCTCATTGCCGACAAGGGCACATATTACCAGCTCTATACCGGCGCCTTCGAGCTGGAGTAACTATAAATAAAATCCGGATTCCCGAAATTCCTGCCTTTCCGGCAGGGATTCGGGAATTTTTGTAACATTTCCCGAAAAAGCGGGTTTTGATTCCCAATTTCGGGAATTTATTATCTCTGCAGCATTCATCTCAACTGCTATTTCCACCATTTTCTTAAA